>CAZLOC010000119.1:0-10034 GCA_964560935.1 uncultured Anaerolineaceae bacterium
AAGGCCATCGCCAGCCCCATGATGGCGCCTACAAGCATGGCAACCAGCACCGCCAACCCTAAATTGCCGGTTGTGCGCGCCACATAGAAAGCCGCGAAAGCGCCCAGGAGCATCTGGCCTTCCACACCCAGGTTGAGCACACCGCTGCGCTGACCGAAGGTCTCGCCAATGGCGGCGTACAGGTAAGGCGTAGCCAGACGGATGCCGGAAGCCAGAATGCCGACCAGAACGGTAACAGAGAAGAGATCTGAGATCATGCGCTCACCTCCGTCTTAACGGGGGTATCGGGGTCAGGTCTGGGTGGCGAGTCATCTTCCTTGGCAGCAGCAAGCCTGCGTCTTTGCCTGCGGCGGCGCCAGATCTCACTGCTGACCACGAAGACCACTACAAGTCCGTTCAAGGCGGTCACCAGTGCGGATGGAATTTGTACCACACGCTGCATACTATTGGCTCCGACCAATAACGCACCAAACAGGATCGAAGCAGGGATCGACCAGATCGGATGCAACTGTCCGAACAACGCGGCTACAATACCGTTAAAGCCAGCGCTGCCGGTAAAGCCCGATGCGGAGCCGTCCGTAATCATGCGGTAGTTCACGCCGTACACCTGGACCGCGCCAGCCATCCCGGCAAACGCGCCGCTCAGGAGCAAGGCCAGCACCACGTGACGTTTGACGTTGATGCCGGCATAACGCGAGGCGTTCGGGTTCTGGCCTACTGCCCGGATGCGGTATCCCAGCGTGGTGCGCCACAGCAGGATATAGACTAAAACTGCCAGAACCACCGCAATCAGCGCACCAAGGTGCAAGCGAGTGGGCGTCCAGCGCGGCAGACGAAAAGCTTCCAGGAGGCGCGCAGTCTGGGGAATTTTCGAAGCCAACAGTGCCTGAGACGGGTCGATCATCGGTCCGCGCAGCATGAAGTTCATGAACTGAACCGCGATGGCGTTCATCATCACCGTGCTCAGGATTTCGTTCACATTGAAATAAGCCTTGAGGAAACCAGGTATGCCTCCCCAGATCCCCCCGCCGATGAACCCGGCCAGCATCGCCAGCACGATGACCAGCCAGCCCGGCAGGCCTGTAAAGGTCAAACCCACCCAGGTGGCCAGGATCGCGCCTACGATCATCTGCCCTTCCCCGCCAATATTGATTACATCCCCGCGGAAGGAAATACAAATGCCCAGGGCGACCAGCAGCAACGGCGTCGCCTTGACCAGGGTCTCCGCAAAGGCATTGGTGCTGCCAAATGCGCCCACCCAGAGAGCGCGATAGGCCTCAACCGGATTGGCTTTGAGGAACAGCAACATGACCGCCCCTACACCCAGAGCCGCCAGCGTCGCAAAGACCGGCAGGAGTGCATCGATCAAGCGGGAGATAAACTCATTTTGAAAAAAGTTTTTCATCGTTGGCTCTTCTTTTCTCCTGAAACGCTATTTTGTGAACCTGCCCGAGAGACCAACGCTAAAGCCGGGAACAATACGCTGCTATAACCCACGTTCCCCTCGGACGTAAGGGGTACCTAGCGCAGCCGGAGCGCCCAATCGCTTACGGATGGCCTCGCGAGAACCAATTACCAGCACAATCACGGTAAACGCGTAAGGCAACATCTGGAGGAAAAAACCCCAGTAAGGATTGTAATAAAAGGGATTTGCCATTCCAAAGAGAACCGTAGGACCTTGAATATCTAGAATCAGGCGACGCAGGGCGCCGAAAGCGTACGAACCGACCGCCGCACGGACCGGATCCCATTGCGCGAAGATGACTAGCCCAATGGCGATCCAACCCTGACCCGCCGTGGTCAACTCGCTGAACCAGCCCGGCGCAACAGCCAGACTGATGGTTGCTCCCGCCAAACCGGCCAGCGTCCCGCCGACGAAAACATAAGCGTAACGCATGCGGAACACGTTGATTCCCAGCGCATCCGCCGCGGAGGGGTACTCGCCCACCGCACGCAAATGCAAGCCTGGGCGAGTACGGTTGATGTAATACCAGGCCAATGGGATCATCAGGTAACCGATATAGACCAAGATGCTCTGCCTTGCAAAGAATATCGGCCCAAGCAATGGTATCTGGGACAGTAGCGGAATGGAAAAGTTCGGCAGCAAAGAGACCGTGCCAGCCTTGCTCAACCCCTCGCCCAGCACCAGGCTGATGCCCGTGCCGAGGAAGGTCAGCGCCAGTCCGCTAACGACCTGATCGGCTTGGAGCGTAATTGTGATGAATGCATGCACCTGGCTGATGAGACCCGCAAAAAACATGGCAGCCAGCACACCCAGCCAGGGATTGCCCGTAGCAATCGTAGTGCTGAAAGCTGACATGGCTCCGATCAGCATCATGCCTTCCACGCCCAGGTTGAGCACACCGGCACGTTCAGAGAAAATCTCGCCGATGGTGGCAAAGAGCAGCACAGTCCCGGTAGCAACGCCCGCTTGCAGGATGATGATAAAGTCCATGTTCTACTCCTCCGACCCGGCGCGGACGATGCGGATACGATAACGCAACAGGAAGTCGCTGGCAATCAGACAGACCAGGATGATGCCCTGGATCATTTTGGGCACACCGGAAGGTTGAATTTCTCTTCCCGCCAAGATCAGCGCGCCAAATAGCACGGAAACAACGATAATGACACCCGGATGCAACTTGGATAGCCAGGCCACGATGATACCGGTAAAACCGTACCCGGCTGCGATAGGCGAGGTCTGCAAGCGATGAACAACGCCAGTAATTTCGCTCATCCCACCCAAACCGGCTAATGCGCCGGAAACCATCATCACCAATATCGTATTGCGCGAGATATTGATACCCGCGTAACGCGCGGCGTTAGGATTATCACCGATCAAGCGGATTTCATAGCCCCAGCGACTGCGATAGATCAACAGCCACAGCACAAAAGCTGCCGCGATTCCAAGCAATAAGCCTGCATGGGTAGTCAGGCCACGCAAGATGGGGATGCTGTCGGCATAATCGAGCAGGCGCGGCAGCCAGGCGTTATCCGGGAATCTAGGGCTCATCTGGAAACCACCTTCGGACCAAACGCCGAAAATCCAGAAGTTGATCCAGGAAATCGAGATGTAATTCAGCATCAACGTGCTGATAATTTCGTTGACATTAAAGCGCGCCTTCAAGATGCCGGGAATCCAACCCCACAGCGCGCCCATCAACATACCCGCCACTATCATGACCGGGATAAAAATCCAAGGCGAAGTATCAGCGGGTACTATAGGGGCAAGCACCACCGCGCTGGCCCCAAAGGCACCCATAATGAACTGGCCTTCCGCACCAATATTCCACAATTTCATGCGGAAGGCAATTGAGCAGGCCAGACTCGTCATCAGGATGGGTGTAGCTTTGACAAGCGTATCCGAAAGGACGCCGATATTACCAAAGGATGCCCTGGCGATGTGCGCATACGAGCGGAAAGGGTCACCACCTGCAAACGCGATCAGGATACCCCCAAAGAAGAGCGCTACAAGAATCGCAGCAAGTGAAACCACCAACGGGTACCAGCGTGGTGGTTCTTCCAGGCGTGGTTCCAGTTTTATGCGGAAGGAGCCGGTTCGAGGTCCGGTTTGAGGCGAAGAGGTTTCAGTCATGCGTCATGCTCCCTTCCCAATTTTCTCCAGAGGCGTCCCGGTCATCATCAAACCAATCGTTTCAACGACTTTGTCAGATTCGCGATCAACGCTGAGCTGGATTTCGCCCATGATCTTGCCTTCATAAATGACAAAAATCCGGTCGCTGAGTGAAAGCAATTCTTCCAGTTCTTCGGATATCAACAGGACTGCGGAGCCTGCTTCCCTTTGTGCAAGCAACAAGCGGTGGACGCCTTCGATGGCGCCTACATCCAGACCACGCGTTGGCTGAACAGCCACCATGAAGGTCGGTTCGCCAGAAATTTCGCGTGCCAGGATCACACGCTGCAAGTTGCCGCCCGAAAGCAGGCGCACCGGCGTCTCGACGGTTGGCACGATGATATCGTAAGCCTCTTTGAGTACCTTGGCAAAGCGTGTGGCTTCGGTCATATCCAGCAAACCACCCCGCGAAATAGGCGGCTGGCGATATTTCTTCATAATGACATTGTCGGTCACGCTCAAGTTGGGGGATGAGCCCACATGCGTGCGGTCTTCCGGCACGTACGCCATGCCACGTTGGATGCCATATAGTGTGGGACGATTGCTGACCGTATCGCCAGCAAGATGCACTTCACCACGTGTACACTTTCGCAAACCACTAATGACTTGCGAAAGTTCGCGCTGTCCGTTGCCGGCAACACCAGCAACGCCAACGATCTCACCTGCGCGCACATTCAAAGATAATCCTCGCAACGCCGGTAAGCCTTTATCATTCTCGGCATACACATCTTTCACATCCAGCACCACATCCCCTGGCTTGCTGGGTTGCTTCTCGATGCGAAACACCACCTCGCGGCCAACCATCAAGCGTGCCAGGTCTTGCGTGGTTACCCCTTTGGCTGAAACACCCGTGGCGGTGGCTTTGCCACGCCTTAAAACGCTGATACGGTCTGCAATGGCGGTCACTTCATTGAGCTTGTGGCTGATAAAAATAATGGATTTGCCTTGCTCTGTCATCGAGCGCAAGGTCTTGAAGAGATCGTCTATCTCTGTCGGCGCAAGGACCGCCGTCGGTTCATCCATGATGAGGACCTGGACGCCACGATATAACATCTTCAAAAGTTCTACGCGCTGCTGCTCCCCCACCGAAAGCTGCCAGACCTTGGCACGCGGGTCTACATGTAAACCAAATTGTTCGCCAAGCTTGGCTATTTTGCCATCGTACTCGTTTAACCGCATCAAGAAGCGTGGATCGTCCAGTCCTAGCAGCACGTTCTCGGTCACTGTTTGAGATGGGACTAGCATGAAGTGCTGGTGCACCATGCCAATCCCGGCATTGATGGCATCGCGCGGCGATGAGAAGTTGACCGTCTTCCCGTTGATCTGAATAATGCCTGCATCAGGTCGATATAATCCGGCTAGAACATTCATGAGGGTGCTTTTACCAGCACCGTTTTCTCCCAACAAAGCGTGAATTTCGCCACGCCGCAAATCAAAATCCACATGATCGTTTGCCAGCACGCCAGGGAAGCGTTTGACAATGCCACTCATGGTAACAACAGGCGGGAGCGTGGATTGGTTTGAAGTCGCCAAGGATCTCTCCTCCGTGCAATTAATGTACCTTCCCAAAAATGCGGGGAAAGTGCCCCGCCTTATTGAAAGATACGGATTAACTTAGAAGCAGGGCCAGAACCCCGAAGAGTCCTGGCCCCAGGCAATCATAATTCTTACTCAGGCAACTCGGCGGTAATGCCTTCGGCCCACCACTTCATACAAACATCGATACTGCATGGCAGACCAAACTCGGGGAAGGCGTCAAGGTCAACCTGCTCGAGGCTCTGACCATCGGTCAGAACCACATTACCCTTGTTGTCATTGATGGGACCGGTGAACACATCAAAGCGGGTAAATTCACCAGACACCATCTGCGCCAAAATTGTGCGGACTTCTTCCACAACTGCCGGATCAAGTTCGGCAACGCCCGGCGTCAATTCTTCACCTTCCATGAAGCCATACAGGCCGAGAGCGCCGGTCTCGGCATCGAAGTAATCCCAGCCGGGTACGTAGGTACCGTCGATCGTGCCCTGTGTAATGCGGGCATATTCCGGACCCCAAACCCAGTAGGGAGCGGTGAGGCAACGTTCGACTTTGCAGGAGCCATACCAGTCATAGGTAACGCCCCACTTGCCCTTTTCCTGCGCCACATCGGCCACAGCCGGGGTATCCGCACCGGTGAAGACCACCTGCGCACCGGCGTCGAACAGGGAAGCAGCTGCTTCTTTTTCAATGATCGGGTCGTGCCAGGTGTTGATCCAGCGCACGTCCATGGTGCACTCGGGGCAGGTCTTCCTCATACCCAATGCAATGGCATTACCCAGACGAATTTCTTCAGGGATCGGGAAGGTTGCCATGTAACCCAGTTTGGGGTTGCCATCCATCTTGGCGCGCGCGCCGGCCAGCATACCAGCCAGATACTTCATGTTTTCCATAGCGCCCATGAGGTTACCAAAGTTGGTCTGGTTGGAATTGATGCCGGTCAGGTGGATGAACATCACATCGGGGTATTCTTCCGCAACAGCCTGCATCGGGTCACCGAAACCAAACGAGGTACCGAAGATCAGGTCAAAGCCCTTGCGCGCCAGAGCGCGGAATACCTGCTCCGAATCTGCGCCTTCGGGCACATTTTCGATATAAGCGACATGCACGTTGGGGACATTCTCTTCAACGTAAAGCAAACCTTCATAGTGCGCCTGCGACCAACCGCCGTCATCATGGGGTCCAATCAGGACCATGGCGACGTTGAATTTTCCCTCTTCTACAGCAGGGATCTGGAATCCACCGACTTCTTCAGCCTTCGGGGCACAAGCTGAAACAATCAGCATAAGTGCCAGTGCCAATGTTACTAATGTTTGGCGTTTCATTCGTTTACTCCTCCAAATTTTCTAATAGGATTGGATAGGGCAGCAACTTACATTAGAGATAATTATATTCTTGTGTGCGTTCCTCCTTTCTGGAAACATCTAGACAACAGGTGCTATTCTACTTTAAAGCATACCGTTGACAACTTATTTTGTCTTAAAATATTTCCTAGCGCAAGTCACAATCCTCACGGATTACACCCGAATAATGTCTTGGTTTGTATTACATATTCAGCTTTTTCGGAAGAAACAGATACTTCCCGGTCAATACGGTCCCATAACTTGCATAGCAAGGGCCCAACATAATTTTTGGATACTTTGTAAGAAACCTGTGAGTATTCCAGCGCCTTCTTCCATTCCCCCACATGAGCATAACCTTCAATAAAAACAAAGCGCTCGAGCGGATCGTTGGGATAATCATCCAGTTCGAAGGCTTTATCGCCCAGTTCAGCCACCTGTTCCCAATCACGCATTTGCCGCGCTAGGTCAGCCAGTTCGAAGTGATAACACCAATTATGTAGCGGTTCCGGCGCATAAATCCCCGGCATACGCGCAACCGGCTCGGCCAAAACCACTCTCGTAGTCGATACTTGCGCGGCATCGCGCAGCAAACTGTCATCAGGAATCAGGCGGTTATACGGGTCGATCTCCGGATCGAGCAGGCGCAGGCAACCCGGCGGCGCGTAATAGAAAGCCACCACCTGCAAAGTGTTACCATCGAACTGCCCGGCCAGGTAATCGTATTTTACCGGCAAGCCCGGTTCCAAATCAGCCAGTGCGCCGCCCAGGCGGTTGGTGGGATAGAAAAACACATAATCCACGCGGCTGGTGTGATTATCAGGCGCATAGATCCAGTTCAAGGCTGCACCAAGTGAATTGTCAGCGTAAAACGACAACTCTTCATTCATCAGCACGATCGTGCCTGGTTCCAGTCCCGGCGCGCGCCAGGTCATCTGCCAGAACAGATTCTTCTGCGCGTTCCAATCACGTCGGAAATCGTTCGACCATTGGAACTGCCGCCCTGCCG
Source organism: uncultured Anaerolineaceae bacterium (assembly GCA_964560935.1). Classification (GTDB taxonomy): domain Bacteria; phylum Chloroflexota; class Anaerolineae; order Anaerolineales; family Villigracilaceae; genus JAABUE01. The sequence goes on from CAZLOC010000119.1 coordinate 7,520, forward strand.
CCAGGGAGACGAACACCGCCAGCAGGATCCAATCCAGGCGACGGGGCAACAACGAAAACAAACCTGCCAGCAGCAGACTGACGCCCAGCATGAACGACAGGGTCGCGCGGTTGGCCGGATAACCCAACGAGACCGGCACGCCTGTCAACCAGAACGGCCAGCCCGCCACCAACAGGATGAAGAGGCCTAACCCCATCGCCCAGTACGCATCTTTTCCGTCGCTTCTCTCCCCATCCCGTGCCTGCAATCCGAGCGAAGCAGCGATCAGCACCCCGTACGTGACCAGCGTCACTACCCCATAAATCAACGTGATGCGCGGACCGTCGGCAGCCAGATCAGGCAGCCGAAAAACCTGGCTCCAAGCCGCCGCAGTGACCGTCCACAGGCTGGTCGGAATGGTGGTGAGTAAATCAAAAGGAGCGGAACCTGCCTGATCCGCGCTAATCTCGTAAATCTGGTTGTTGAAGATAAACAACCGTGACAAGACCGCAGCCACGAACACGGCCAGGTAAGGCACCCACAGGTTTAGGGTCCGGCGCAGGCGCGCGCGAAAATCCAAATCTTCTTCACGCAGCGAAGTCCAGATGACGGCCGGTCGCATCAATTCCAGAACGAAGAAATATTCGTGCATCCACAGGTTCAGGGCGGAAAAGAGCATGCCGAAACCTGTCTTGAGCCAATAGCGGCCGCGGGGTGCACGCAGCATCAAATAGTATGAAAAGAAGAAAAAACTGAGAACGATGAAGAAATGACTGTAAAGGTATGCCCCCCATTGTTGGTTGAAGCCGGGATAGAGCAGGAAGAGCAGCGCGGTTCCGAGCGTGAAGCGAGTTCGTCTCGGGAAGAGTTCCCGCAGAACGGCCCATACCAACAAGCCGGTCAACCAGCGCCAGAGCAGCGCAAAGACCTGCCAGTAAATCGGGACTTGTGGGAAGAGCCGTGTGGTAACCTGGTACAGCAAACCCCAAACCGGGCGATTGGTAGAGAAATAACGCGCCATCGCCTCCGGCCCCAAGTGGTAACGGATCCACGACATGGGCAGATCGTCCCAGTAAAAGCCAAGTTGCGGCAACAGCAGTCCATAGGCAAGGACTGCTACGATTGCCAGCACCAGCGGCGGGGATGTGAGGGATGATGCGATGCGTTTCATCTATTGTCTAACCAGTCTCGACTGTCTTGCAAGTCTAACAGGTCAAACTCTTATGCGACATGACCTGTTAGACTTTTGGGACAATTCAGACCCGTGAGACCACTAAGGAACGATCCACGTACCGGTTTCGCCTTTGAGGGCGCGACCGATGTTTTCGGGATTGGTGATGAGGGCTTGCTTGCCGCCGTTCTCCAGGAACCAGATGATGGCCTCGATCTTGGGCGCCATTGAGCCTTTGGCGAAATGTGTTCCTTCAGCCAGGTAAGCTTTGGCTTCAGCCAGAGTCATTTTATCAAGCCACTTTTCATCGGGCTTGCCGAAGTTGAGCGCTACTTTCTCTACAGCCGTCGAGATGACGAACAGGTCAGCCTTGACCTTTTGTGCCAGCAGGCTGGATGCAAAATCTTTATCAATGACTGCCGCAATGCCTCTATAGTTGCCATCGCCCGGGTCAATGACCGGGATACCGCCGCCGCCCACCGTGATCGTAATAATGCCTCTTTCTAGGAGAGTTTCCACGGTTTCCAATTCGACGATCTCCTTGGGTAACGGAGAAGCAACCACACGCCGCCAGCCACGCCCGGCATCTTCTACCACAGTCCAATCCTGCTCTTTTTCGCGACGATTGGCTTCGGCTTCATCCATGAAACCGCCAATCGGTTTGGTGGGGTTCTTGAAAGCCGGGTCTTCCTTATCCACCAGCACCTGCGTGATGACAGTCACCACTTTTTTCTTGATGCCGCGCTGGTACAGTTCGTTCTGCAGGGTTTGCTGGAGAGCGTAACCAATTGCGCCCTGGGTATCCGCGCCGCAGACATCCAGCGGGACTTCGTGCATGCCCTCGACTTTGGCAGCAATCTCAGAGCGCCGCAAAATGAAGCCGACCTGTGGCCCGTTTCCGTGACCGATGGCCACATCCCAGCCCTGCTCGATCATATCGGCGATGTGATAGGTGGTCTCTTTAGCGGCCTGATATTGGTCTTCGACTGTTTGGTGCACTTTGTCCTTAATGAGAGAATTACCACCAATTGCAACCACCGCTAATTTTTGTTTGGCCATTGGATTACCTCATCGTCAAGGCCATGACAGCCTTCTGGGCATGCAGGCGGTTTTCGGCTTCGTCAAAAACAACCGAGTTGGGGCCATCCATCACCTCACTGGTGACTTCGATGTCGCGGTCAGCGGGCAATGGGTGCATGTAAATGGCATCGTCTTTGGCTTTGCTCATCAACTTGGAATCGGTGATCCAGTGCTTGTACTGATCCTGGATTTTCTTGCCTTCGTCAGGATCATCCGTGACCAGTAAGGGACCCCAGGATTTGGCATAGACCACATCCGCATCTTCCACGGCCTTCTGCATGCCAT
>CAZLOC010000120.1:0-7289 GCA_964560935.1 uncultured Anaerolineaceae bacterium
TGCTGGTCGAGCGTGCCTCGCTGGAGTATATGGGCGTCCAACCCGGGGACGAGATCCTGGTCAAGACCACAGATGGCCGCAAATTTTACCTACGCGTGATCGGCAACGCCCACGACCTGTACCGCATCCCACCTGTCATCGAAGGCTGGCTGTACGGCTACATCAGTATGGACACTGTGCGCTGGATGGGTCTGCCCGAAGGCTACAACGAACTCTACATTGATGTAAGCGGCAACTCTGAAAGTGAGGTGCGTGCCATGATCGATAAGGTGGCCGACCGCATCGAGGGCAATGGCCTGCCAGTATACCAGAAGACCCTGCCCAATAAAGGAGAACATCCGCTCAACTATATTATCCAGACCGTCCTGCTGCTGCTCGGATTGCTGGCTGTGCTTTCTATGTTCCTGAGCGGATTCCTGGTGATCAATGTCATCTCCGCCCTGCTGGCCCAGCAGGAACGCCAGATCGGCATTATGAAGGCCATCGGCGCACGCTCGCAGCAGATCATCGGACTGTATTTTGGGATGGTACTTTTTCTCGGCATGCTTGCCTGTGTCATAGCGATCCCCGTCAGTCTGGTTGGCGCTAATGCCCTGGCTGGCTTTGTCGCCGGGCTGGTCAACTTCGATGCGCCCCGGGTGGACTATACCCTGCAAACACTGTTGTTGCAATTTGGGGTGGGCCTGATCGTCCCGTTGCTCACAGCTACTGTCCCCATCTTGAACGGGACCAGAGTCTCCCCGGCGCAAGTCTTGAGCGAGTACGGCATCAACCAGGTCTGGCGCGGTGCGGGCATGATCGATGCTATGTTGCAACGCATCCCGGCCCTGACTCGCGACCTGCTCCTGGCGTTACGCAATCCTTTCCGCAAGCGCGGGCGGCTGATCCTTTCGCTTGTCACGTTGACGTTCGCCGGGGGGACCTTCATGGCTATCGTCAACCTGCAGGCTTCCCTGAACGAATCGCTCGACCAGATGCTCGGGTTTTGGCGTTACGATGCCTGGCTGGTGCTTGATGGAGATTATCCCGGTGAGCGGCTGGTCAATGAAGCGCAGGCAGTTCCCGGCGTGGGGCGCGCCGAAGCCTGGTTCGTCTCCATCGGGCGCTACGTCCGCCCAGACGGTACTGAAAGCGCCAACCTTTACTTGCTAGCCCCTCCGGCTGGCACAGACATGCTCGAACCGGCCATCATCGAGGGCCGCACGCTGCGCCCCGGCGATACGAATGCCATTATTGTCTCACCCAGCCTGTTGCAAAAAGAGCCGGACATTCATCTTGGCAGCGAGATAAACGTCAAGATCGAGGGCAAAGAGGAGCGCTACCGCATCGTCGGCGTGATGCAGATGATGGGCAACGATACCATCGGTTACATGGTCTATATGACCTATGACGACTACGCGCGTCACGTGCGCGAACCGAACCGCGCCAATGCCCTCATCTTTAACATCATAGCCGATGACCTCGAATCCCAACGCGCAGTTTCCAGCCAGGTCGAGCAACGCTTTGATCGCGCCGATATCAAAGTTGTTTCGAATTTCCTCATCAGCGAAGAACGCGCCGAAATCGACAACGCTTTTGCCATCATCGTGGCCCTGTTGATGATCATGACGCTGGTGCTGGCCACAGTTGGCGGCCTGGGCTTGATGGGCACCATGACCCTGAACGTGATCGAGCGCACCCGCGAGATCGGCGTCATGCGCGCCTTTGGGGCCTCCAACAAAGCCATCTTTCGTATTGTCATCAGTGAAGGCCTCTTGATTGGATTGATGAGCTGGATCCTGGCGATCGGCCTTTCCGTGCCTCTGAGCATTCCCCTGGCCCGGGGTATTGGGCTGTCATTCATGAACTACCCCATGCCTGCTTCCTATTCAATGAGTGGAATCTTCGCCTGGGCCCTGCTGGTCGTCATCATCTCGGTTTTATCCAGCTTCTTCCCGGCCTTGCGCGCCGTCCGCCTGACCGTGCGGGAGGTGCTGGCGTATGAGTGATGTCACTGCGAGGAGCGCCCTTTGCGACGAAGCAGTCTCCTGGCAATGGGGAGATTGCTTCGGGCTTCGCCCTCGCAACCCCGCCGAAATGCGGCGGGGCAATGACATAAAAAGTACAAAGGAGTCAACTATGAAAAAAATCCTCTACCCAGTTCTGGCCTTGACCATTCTGCTCTCAGCATGTGCTTCCAATTCAACTCCAACCGTGACACCCGAATTGGCGCCTGTCGAGACTAACCTGGATGAAGTGGTAGCCGAAGGGAAACTGCTGCCCGCTCCCTCCGTGGAACTGGCTTTCGCCCAATCCGGAATCGTAGAGGAAATGCTGGTGCAACCCGGGCAGGAAGTTGCCGCCGGGGATGTCATCGTCCGCTTGCAGAACATCGAAACGTTGCAGGCGGAGGTGGCCCGGGCTGAGGAAACCTGTCTGCGCGCCGAGCAGGCCTTCAGTGGGGCAGAAGCGGAGGCCCTGTCCGCGTTAGCCGTTGCAAATGAAGCGGTCCGCAAAGCGCAGTATGAGTTCGATAACTTCGACATCCCGTCGGATTTAAGGGATATGGCCACCAGCGAAGCGCTGGCCTACACGTATGTCAACCTGGGGGCAGCGCGCGAAGCGTTCGAACCGTACAAGTATCTGGAAGAACGTCTCGAATGGGAACTCAAACGAGAAAATCCTGATAAACCGGCTGTCTATCGCAACACGGCCAAAATATACAAAAAACGACTTGACGATGCCTGGGCGGACTACAACAAGGCCATCCGTTGGGCCGAACTGGAAGCCAATTTGGAGAGCGCCAAAATAAGTCTGGAACAGTCCCAGATGGAATTGACAAGATTGCAGGCTGGCGAAGACACGGAAGAGACGGCTGTTGCACGTGCCCAATATGAGAGCGCCCTTGCCAACCTGGAGGCCGCACATGCCGCCCTGGCCAGTTATGAACTGCGCGCACCCATCGATGGGAAGCTCCTGAGCCTCGACCTGACGACTGGAGAGTCCGTTTTGCCGGGTGTGCCGGTGGCCTTCATCGGGGACACGGATCAATGGCAGGTGGAAACCACCGACCTGGCTGAAATCGACATCGCCAAAGTGGCTTTAGGCGATCCTGTGGCTGTCAAACTGGATGCTTTCCCAGGGGAGGAGTTTCCCGGCAAAGTGGTCAAAATCGATCCCGTTGGTCGCGAGTATCTCGGCGACATGACCTATAAAGTCACGATCCTGCTCGATACTCCCGATGAGCGCTTCAAATGGAACATGACGGCGATCGTTACAATAAAGACACAACGGTAAGGCATGCCATGCAATGATTCTCTAATATGCCACGCCGAGCAACATAGCTGCAAAAGTCATATCCATCAATGCATGGATAATTGCCAGGTATGGTAACAGTCTCGACCGCCAGCGCATGAGGATCCCGGCCGGGAAGGCAAAGGGGATGAACATCAGCCCGCTGCCAATGCCCGCATCAAGCATATGCTGACCAGGCTGGATAAACGCATAGCACAACCCGAATAAAACATCGGCCAGGTGACAATCATAGGCTTGCACTTGGCTGTCGTAATCGGCGGCGTATGAATCGTGTTGGGACGCTTTGTTTTCCATGCCATCATTATCCCCGCAAGAAACCAAGAACTCCCCCGCCGCTGGGGGAGTCTTGTACTGGTCAAGTGGACAGTTATATCACTACATGTAGCCCAGGCTTTCTTCTTCCAACTCTTTTAGGAATGCATTCATCCGCTCAAAACGGACTTGGGCTATCTCCTGTGCGCGTGGAATGGTGAAGCGCCCTTGAATACCATTGCATCGCGATAGGACTCGTTTGTAACAGATTTCCACGTTTTTCGGCCCGCGCGCGAACTCGCGCGCCAGGCCGATCGCACCGAGAAACTCGAGCATATCCGCTTCACGCAACAACAGCGCTTCATTTGACTTCGTGGGACGCATATCGCGATAATCATGCAGTTCGATGGTCTCGAGCAAGATAGCTTTTTGGTTTGTTGTCAAACCCAGGCGTGGCAGGATTTTCGCCTCCGCCACTTGGCGTGAACGGACGGCATGCTCTACATCTTTTTGACCGTAGCTTGGAAATGCACCCCAATCATGCATGTATGCCGCTAATTCCATGATATGGGAATCGTACGGGGAGTCCACGCTGATTTGTTTGACGAGTTCGATCAGTCGCTTTGCATGAGCGACTGCCCAATGATCCCCGACCTGCTGGGTCGTTTGGATGATGTCATCTAGCGATAGGAAGGGCTTAGACATTGTGATCTCCAATCCAGATTATTCTTTACAGATGTAGCGGTTTCCTGACCCAATAACTGAACAGAAACGTTGTCGGCACAGCAGCCAGGGTTACTAAGACGAACTTGGCCAACGGGGGCATAGCGATGCCAATGACCAAAAACTGGAATAGCAACACGAACAGAACGTGAAAAATGTACGCCCCGTATTGGCCTTGGGCCATGACTTTGCCAATCTGACCCTGGAAGTTGAATTTTTCGCGAAACAGGACTGTCAAACCGATACACATGCCAAAGCACAACAACATTTCCCAGATAAGGCGAATAATATCCATTGTTATTCCACTGGTCGGCAGAAGTTTCCATAATACAAGGCTATACGCGTACCAATAACCTGCTAAAACCACACCGATCAGCAGCCAAATGTAGCCGTCCCTGGTGGGGAACTTTTGAAACCACTGTTGGTTATAGGCGATCACGCCGATGATAAAGAAACCCAGATCACGCGGGACATCCGCAAATGCCACCCGGACAAACCCCAGCAGATAGACCCATTTGTCGATCGGGTACCAGATGCGCACCACCCCAGTCACGACAGCCAGCGCCAGCGCAACGACCAGGACCGACAGGTAGCCCGGCAGATTCCCCTGGTTTTGCGCGGGTTCGACGCGATTCCCGCAGAGCGTTTGCCAGAGAACATAACCCGCACTGAAAATCAGCAGGTGTTCGAGAAACCATAGATGCCCGACATCAATCGGGAAAACCGAAGGCCTTGGACCGTCCGAGGGCGCGAAAACGAAGAGTTGCATCGGAATCATGATCAAACCGAAGACCAAGACCGGGATGCCCAGCCGGAGGGAGCGATCTTTTAGAAAGGCTTGCGCTCCTTTCGAGCGGAAGGACATCACCGTGAAATAGCCCGAGATCATGAAGAATAGGCTCATGAAGAACGAGCGGTTCACGGTGAAGAACGGTCCTAACACCGGTGCTCTTGTCGCCTCCTGGATCGGCCACCAGCCGCCGGTTGGGCCATAAGCCTGACCGACGTGATGAGCGATCACCAGGATGATCACGGCGACCCTTAAATTATCGAGATAGTATAGACGCTTGGTGTCAGTCATTTTTTGAACTCCTGTGATCACAAAAAGTTTTCATAACTGTAGACGAATTACCATTCCTTGATCCACGGCTCCAGCAGGTCGAATTCGGTAAAGCCCATCGATTCATATAAGGCATGGGCAGCCTTCCCGTAGGAACTGACAGTGGCAAGCGTTGCCCCCAGTCGCTCGGCTCGGCGCAGGCCCTCAGTCATGACGGCTTTGCCGAGTCCACGTTTTTGGTGGTCAGGATGCGTGCCCACCGGCTCGAAGACTGCAGTGCGCGTCACATCGTCAAACCATACGGTGCAGAAGGCGGCCAGTTCTCCATCTGGCGCGACGGCGATAATGTCGAGATCGCGGCGATAGAGGGGAACGCGCTGCACGTTCCTGTACCATTCCCAGCCTTGGTAATCTTCGTCAGGCTCATCGGGATGGAAGGCTTTCCAGGAGAGCCAACTGCGGGCAGGGAGTTCGTCTTCGTCGCCCAGCGCGCGGACGGTGTATCCGGCCGGGGGAACGGAAGCAGGCACGGGCGTGGTGTAGAAGCGGCGGCGCATGTGTTCGGCTAAAAACTTCGAGCGGACATAGCCGCGTTCGGTCAAAAGTTTTTTCATTGAGAGGTCAGCCGCATTGACCCAGGCGATCAATTCTTTTACTCCATCTTCTTTTTTATTTGGAAGAACCTGCTCGGCGATATCCAACATCTCTGAGATCAATCCGTCTTCATGAAAGGCCGGATGCACCTGGAAGAAGGCTTCGCCGGGAGAATCCGGGTTGAGCATGGCGATGATTTGCCCATCCGACTCCCAGAGGAAAACCACACCTGGCAGGGTGAGCTTGAAGATATTTTCATTGACATGCCAGCGCCAATAATCCCAGCGCAGGAGCGACCAGGCATAATCATGCCGATTGTTGAGCAGGGATACCCTGCGCAAGAACTCGCGGATACGCCAGTAGTCAGCTTCACTTTGGTAGGGTTGCATGCTTGGTTTCATACTTCTTATCTTAAGCACCTTGGAATAAAAAATCCCCCGCCGCTGCGGGAGTCTTGCACTGGTCAAGTGGACAGGTTGGGACTATCGACATGTTCGTGCCTTATCCACAACCAGGTGCCCAGAGCGATCATGGCAAATGCCAACATTTCTACCACAACAACATTTCCAAAACCGATTTCGGTCATAGTCAGCGGGCTTTGTAAGCGTGTAAGCGCGCCGACCAAGTTCGGGTTGGTCGAGTCAGCAGACAGGTTGAACAGGTCGGTTTCCACAAAATTCCAGGTGAAGTGGAGAATGACAGGTAACCATAACGATCCGGTGCGGAGGTAGATCAAGCCGAACATCAAACCAAACAGTGATGCCAGCAGAATTGCCAGGGTCAATGTGCCTGACCGCATGCCTCCTTCAAAGTAAGCAGGCAAGTGGAATAGTCCGAAGATAACCATCATCAATGCCAGGCCGATCCATTTTCCCCAGGCGGTTTTCAGGCCGGTGAGCAAGTAGCCGCGAAAGACAGTCTCCTCGCCGATGGAAACGCCTATATTCACCAGCAGCCCCACCCAGGCAGCGCGAAGCCAGGCATCCCATGACAAAGTTTGCCAGCTCCAGGAGTCCACGATCAGCCATCCGGCTTTTACTTCGATGACAAAGAAGAATGCCAGGATGGTGGTGATAAGCAGGAAGCCGAAGAGCAGATCCTTCCACCAACCTTTTCGGAGAGGAAAGAAGATCGGCCTGGGGTCGATGCCGAGCACTTTGCGTAACGCCAGGGCGGGGAATACGATGTAGGAAACTATCCCGACCCCATAATTCAGCGTGCTGCCTACAAACGCGCGGAAGTTTGGCGTGGCTTCCAGCCATCTCATCAGCATATTTGGGCCGACGCCCATGATGGCCCTGACGATCCAGATGGCGGCGTAGAGAACGATGAAGCCGAGGAGAACGCTCAATCCCGCGCGCCAGCC
>CAZLOC010000120.1:7389-9927 GCA_964560935.1 uncultured Anaerolineaceae bacterium
TGTTCCCTGCGGAAAGGTATCTTGTCAAATGGTCAAGGATCGTCCCTGCGGTAACGTGATAGCGTTCCATCAAACTTTGTAGCGTCTCCCCGGAATTATACGCTTCGCTAACGACAACATAACGGCGGTTCGAGTCGCTTTTATCGCGGCTGGTTTCCTTTTGCTTTTCTTCCAGTCCATGCTTTTTGCAATAGGCTTGGATGACTCCCAAAAATGCATCGCCGTATTGGCGCGACTTCACCTGTCCCACACCGGAGATGTTGAGCAGGCTCCCGGCTGATTGCGGATAATACGCTGCCATTTCCGTAAGCGTCCTATCCGAGAAGATGACATAGGGAGGGACTCCCGCCTCGTCTGCCAGTTCCTTGCGCTTTTGTCGCAGGATGGCGAACAACGCGTGGTTGTACTCCAACTCCACTTTCCTTTTCCCTTTTTTCTGGATCCGCTCCGCTTCCTGAACGACGCCCATAATTGTCTCCCGTTTTCGGAGCGCTTCCAATGCCCTGGCGGTGAGACTCAAAGTGCGATACTCGCCTTCCTGTTTCAAATATCCCATTTGCACGAGTTGGCGGGCGAGGTGCATCCATTGCTTCTTGGTCAATTCTGCGCCGATGCCATACGTAGAGAGCTTGTCGTGGCCCCAGCGCAACACTTTTTGATTTTTCGAGCCGAGCAAAATGTCCGTGATATGACCCGCGCCAAATTTCTCGTCCGCGCGTTTGACACAGGACAGGAACTTCTGCGCCGGGACGGTGATGTCAGTCAGTGCGGTGGGGGTGGAGGTGCAGTTGTCGCAGTTGGAGCAGTTGTCGGCTTCGTACGATTCGCCGAAGTAGTTGAGCAAAGGTTTGCGGCGACAGGTCAGCTCGTCTTCCGCATAGCGGACAATGGCATCCAGATGTCCAATCGCGACGCGTTTTTCATTGCCTTCTTTTTGGTCGATGAAATAGTTGATCTTGGCGACATCAGAATAGCTGTAAAACAGGGTGCAGTGCGCGGGCAAACCATCGCGCCCCGCGCGCCCGATTTCCTGATAATAACTTTCGATGCTCTTGGGCAAATCGTAGTGGATGATAAAGCGCACGTTAGGCTTGTTGATGCCCATCCCAAAGGCGATGGTGGCGACGATGATCTGCGCGTCGTCGCGGGTGAAGGCTTCTTGATTTTTACGCCGGTCTGCGTCCTCTAGTCCAGCATGATATGGGCGGACGGAATACCCCCGCGATGCAAGATAGGCGGCGAGTTCATCCACCTGCCGGCGCGAGAAGCAGTAGATGATGCCCGATTGATCTTTGTGGCGTTCGAGGATTTGGATGGTTTGCTCGATAGGGTCGCGCTTTTGGACGACTTCAATGTAGAGATTCTCGCGGTTGAAACTGGCGATGAATTCGTTGGTCGTGGCGAACTTGAGCGTGGTACGGATGTCCTGCCGTACCCGCGCCGTGGCTGTGGCCGTGAGCGCCAGGCAGACCGCATTCGGGAAGCGATCTCGCACTTCGACGAGCTGGCGATATTCGGGGCGGAAGTCGTGCCCCCACTCCGAGATGCAGTGGGCTTCGTCGATCGTGAGCAGGGCAACTTTCAGTCCCGCGAGAAGCGAGAGGATGCGCGGGGTGAGCAGCGTTTCGGGCGCGACGTAGAGCAGCTTCACTTCGCCGCGCTTCACGTAGTCCATATTTTCCTGGTATTCCTGGGGCGCGAGCGAACTGTTGAGGAATAAGGCAGGGACGCCGAAAGCGCGCAATTGCTCCACCTGGTCTTTCATCAAGGAGATGAGCGGCGAGACGACAACGGTCAATCCGTCAAGGAGAAGCGCCGGGATCTGGTAGCAAAGCGACTTGCCCCCGCCGGTGGGCATGATGGCCAGGGTATCGTGTCGCGCGAGCACGTTTTCGATCACTTCGGGTTGAAGCGGACGAAAGGTGTCGTAGCCGAAGGTTTCTTTGAGGATGGAGGTTGGGGTGGACATGGGGGAAGTATAACAATGATATTCTTGATGAGACCTTACATTTTCACTCCGGGGACTTCGCCCCACTCCATTTCACTCCGGGGACTTCGTACGTTCGATCTCCACGCCGACCGAGCTTGAAAAGCGGACCGCCCTCGGCTTCTCCACGCGGACGATGACCTTTTCCACGCCCCTTTCCCCCAGGCAGATTTCCGCCAGGTCCTCCGCCAACGCCTCGACCGTAAAACGGGCGGCCGTCTCTGCCTGCGCCTGGACCTTTTGGGCCAACGCGCTGTAGTCCACACAATCCGCCAGGTCGTCCGTTTCGGCCCCACGGCGGGTGTCGGTGAAGGCGGTGATGTTGATCAGGATCTCCTGCGGATTCTCGCGTTCCCACTCGTTGACGCCGATGATCCCGCGGGCGACTAAATCCTTGATGAAGACTTTATCCATGGTTGCTCCTAAAGTAAGTACCTCACCCTGAGCGGAGACCGAGCGTGGCGAGGTCGTAGTCGAAGGGTCGAAGCGCGATGATTGTTACTTTAGTACTCTCCCGCAAACCGCTCATGGACCCAGAGAAACTCCTGGCG
>CAZLOC010000121.1:0-9921 GCA_964560935.1 uncultured Anaerolineaceae bacterium
TCCTTGCGGATATCATTATGTGCTCCATATTAGGCATCATGTTTGGGCGGCTGGGCGGCATTGGGATACGGGTACGCCAACTCAAACTCCAACACGGCTTTATCGAAAAGTAGCCAAAATCACAGGTCACGCTTCAAGCGTGGCCTATTTTTTCAAAAAAGGAGAATGCAGTGTCCGCAAACAGTTTCTTCGCAAAGTTCCTCCGTTTCATCGGCATCTTGCTGATGGGTATCACTGCCTTGTTCACTATAGCCAGCGGCGTGGGCACGACCTGCGTGGCATTCAACCCGACCGGCTTTGGCGACTCGATGGCGCCGCTTGCGCCGTTCCAGTGGTTGTACATCCTCTTCGTGATCGTGACGACAGTCATCGGAATCATGGCCGCGCGCGCAGTCGTGCTGCTCGCAAAGGGAAAGTCAAATTCCTATCGTGATGCCATCATTGCGCTGGTGTTGGGGATCGCCGTCGGCGTGATCCACATGGTCGTGTCACGCAGTTTGCGCGGCAAATCCATGCCCGTGGACGGGGTGGTTTACACCACCGTGCTGACCTTGATCGTCTTCCTGCTCTTTCGCATCCCGAAAGTCTGGCAGGGCGTGGACTACACCGCAAGTGATACGAACGACAAAACCGGCAGGATGGCCGCGGCCATCACCCTGCTGGTCACCGGCCTGCTGACGCTGACCGTGCAATACTGGGCCGGTCCCACTCACACTTGGGACAACACCAACTGGGCCGACGCCTGGCACCTGTCCATGTGGCTCCTGGGCAGCGGATTGGTGCTTGGCGGGCTGTTTACTGCTTTCTGGGAGCGGCTGCCCCTGCGGAAGTTGTCCTTGGCGACAGGGCCGAGTAGGAACTGAATCCCGTCGATTGTTGTTTCGGCTTGTCATTCCGAGCGACCGAAGGGAGCGAAGAATCTCCTTTTTCGGCTAGAATTCCCCTTGAAAACCCGAAATTCCCTTCGGCCCGGCTCAGGCTGGGCTGATGTGGTCGGACTTGGGCCTGATGCCGGTCCGTTTGGAATGGCGCTGGTTGACGGAAGTGGAACTATCTACAGAAGTGATACTGATCATCGCTGGGCTTTTGTTAACCGCGGCGATCTACTTCTTGGGTTTCGCGAGGCTGGCGGGAAAAAGTATCCGCCCACAAAGATCAGTCGTGACATTTTAAAGTTTAATACAGCGGAACGTTGACACAGAACCCCGCAACAGGTATAATACCGTCCGCTTCTGCCCTGGCAGCAAGAACAGCCGGGGCGGTCGTTTGTAACCCGGCTTCCCCGCACATCTGCGAAGGACCCGTCCCGATAAGGATGCGAAAACCCCGCGGTCAGTGTGGCGAAGTGAGATGCCAGGAGAAAAAATGAAATACGCGATTGTAGAAAGCGGCGGCAAGCAATACAAGGCCGTCGAAGGTGAGACCATCGAGGTCGATCGCCTGCCAGTCAACGCCGGTGACACGGTTGGTCTGGAGCGAGTGCTGATGCTGGTAGACGGTGAAGAAATCACCGTCGGAACGCCTACCGTTGGCGGCATCCAGGTCAGCACTACTGTGATGGACCACTTTAAGGGCCCCAAACTCATCGTCTTCAAATACAGCCCTAAAAAGCGCATCCGCGTCAAGGGCGGTCATCGCCAGCAGTGCACCCGCCTGATGGTGGATGTTATTGGAAAGCCAGGCGAGACCCGCAAGGCGGCCAAAGCAGAAAAAGTGGAAGCCCCTGTTGTAGAGAAAGCTGAAACCAAAGCTGAGAAGAAGGTCGAAAAGAAAGAAGCGACCACCACATCGTCCCCGAAGGGGAAGAAAGAACCGGCTAAGTCGTCCCCTAAAGGGAAGAAAACCGAGAAAGCTCCGGCGAAGAAGACACCCACAACATCGTCCCCGAAGGGGAAAAAGACTTCTTCGACCAAGACAACCAAGAAGTAGTGCGAGGTAGAAATGGCACACAAAAAAGGTGGCGGCTCAAGCCGCAACGGACGAGACAGCAATTCCCAACGCCTGGGCGTGAAGCGCTATGCCGGTCAGTTTGTACTTTCCGGTAATATCCTGATTCGCCAGCGTGGCACCAGCATCAAGCCCGGCCTCAACGTAGGCCGAGGCAGCGACGACACCCTGTTTGCTACCACAGATGGGATCGTAATGTTTGATGTGACCCACGGCCGCAAGCGTGTTAACATAGTTCCGGCCGAGGAATAAAAGGATATTGGTATGAGAACAGATATTCATCCCACATATTATGTGGACGCCACGGTGACCTGCGCCTGTGGAAACACCTGGAAGACCGGTTCAACCAAGAAAGAAATTCGTGTTGAAATCTGCTCCAATTGTCACCCGTTCTTCAGTGGCGAAATGCAGCGCATCGTCGACATCGAAGGTCAGGTCGACCGCTTCTACAAGAAACTCCAGGCTCGCCAGGATTACGTGACTGATAAGAAAGCCCGCGAAACCGAAAAGGTTTCTCCCGAGCGCCCGGTTGCCGATCTTGAACTGGGCAAACGCCCAACCGATGCCCTTGCCAAGGCTGGCATCAAAAAGGTAGGCCAGCTCATGAACAAATTTGCTGAGGGCGAAGAGGCTTTGTTGGCGATTACCGGCTTTGGTCAGAAATCCCTGATCGATACCAAGAAGAAATTGCGCGCATTAGGGTACGAATTCGCCGAAGCAGAAAAAGCCGTCTAAGGATTGCGCCTTCGGCAAACTCAGGTAAACTTAACAGGCAGGTGCTGTGCATCTGCCTGTTTTGCTAAAACAGAAAGGTATCTTCTCAATAAATCGGGGCGTGGGGTGTTGGGGGATGGCTACGCCATCCCCCAACACCCCACATCCCCCCTTCTTTTTGAGAAGATACACAGAAAGGAAGTTATGAAACATCATATAGGTTCCATCGAAGTTGTTTGCGGCTCTATGTTCAGTGGCAAGACAGATGAACTCATCCGCCGCCTTGTACGCGCCACCATCGCAAAGCAAAAAGTGCAGGTTTTCAAGCCTGCTATTGATGTTCGCTACGCCGTAGAGAAGGTGACTTCACACGCGGGTTCGAATTACAGTGCCATCCCTGTTGAGAAAGCGGCAGATATCCGCGTGCGAGTTGAAGACGATACAACCGTCGTTGCCATAGATGAGGCCCAGTTCTTCGACCCTGAAGTTGTAGACGTGGCGCAGGAACTGGCAGAATCCGGTATTCGTGTCATTGTGGCCGGTCTCGATATGGACTTTCGCGGTGAACCGTTCGGCCCGATGCCAACACTAATGGCAACAGCCGAGAAAGTGGACAAGCTGCACGCGATTTGCATGACCTGTGGGAACGAAGCCTCGCGCACGCAGCGACTGGTCAACGGTACACCGGCGCGTTATGATGACCCTGTGGTGATCGTCGGCGCTTCCGAATTGTATGAGGCCCGCTGCCGGGAACATCACAGCGTCCCACGCTAGTGGGGTGAAATCCCGCGTTAACGAGTGCGTGGTCTCGCGGATTTATAATTTTTGGAGCAAGCATGCAAGATTATCTTGAATTTCTGGCTGAGACCCTGATCGACGAAAACACCCTGAAAAAGCGTATTGCTGAGATCGGGGAGGAAATCAATCGCGACTACGCAGGCACAGACAATCTCCTATTGATCTGCATTCTGCGTGGCGGTATCGTGTTTCTCGTGGATCTAATGCGCCACCTTACCGTACCGCACCAAATTGACTTCATGGCGATCACCTCCTACGGGGCCGGGGCGCGCGAATCGGACGGCAACGTCCGGGTAACGCTCGACCTGCAGACCAACATCCGTGACAAAGATGTGCTGCTGGTGGAAGATATCATCGACAGCGGGCACACCATCTCACACGTGCTGGAACTGCTCTCCACCCGCCAGCCACGCAGTTTGAAAGTCTGCTCGCTGCTCGATAAAGCCGAGCGCCGCGAAGTGGTCGTCCCAATTCACTATCGCGGATTCGAAATCCCCAATAAGTTCGTCTTCGGCTACGGGCTCGACCTGGACGAGTACTATCGCAACCTGCCCTTCATTGGCGTCGTGGATTTGGACAAGCTCCAGGGGAACTGATGCCGGACGGATCAGGGCGAGTGGAATGACGGGCAAAAAAGGGCAAACGGACTCCCAAGCCGCTTCTCCCTACGCTGGACGCTGGGTGGCGCGTCTGCGCGGTAAGATCATTGCCCAGGGCAAGACCCCTGAAGAAGCACGTCGCGCCGCGCAGACTCATCGTCACAAGGAATCCCCCGAGATCATATTTATGCCTGCTCCTTTTTCTTTCTCTCCTTTGCTGGATTCTGTTCACGAAGCGCTACCCGCCGACCAGGAAATCTACCTGGTGGGCGGCGCAGTGCGCGATGCCCTCCTGGGGCGCGAATCGCACGACCTGGATTTTGCTGTGCCGGCTAATGGCATTAAATTGGCGCGACGTATTGCCAATAAACTGAAAGGCGCTTTTTATCCTCTGGACAATGAACGTGACACCGGACGCGTGGTCATGATCCAGGAAGATGGCATGCGCACGGTTATGGACTTTGCCACTTACCGGGGCGCGGGCATCGAAGCCGACCTGCGCGACCGGGATTTCACACTCAATGCGATTGCCTATAATTTGGGCACCGAAGTAATCTTCGATCCCTTGAAGGGCGCAAACGACCTGCGCGCCAAACTCATTCGGGCTTGCACGCCAGAGTCCTTGGCCAATGACCCGGTCCGTGTGTTGCGCGCGGTCCGCCTGGCAGCCGGCTTGGACTTCCAGATCGATAAAGGAACCCGTCAGAAAATGAAGCAGGCTGCGGAGGGGTTGCGAAGCGTCTCGCCCGAACGTCTGCGAGACGAGTTGTTCCGCATCCTTGAAGGTCCGCAGCCGGGCACTGCCATCCGCGCGCTGGAGATGCTCGGCGTGCTGCCGCACATCTTGCCCGAACTGCCTGCGCTCAAAGGCGTGGAACAGCCCACGCCGCATGTCTACGACGTCTGGACGCACACACTCTCCGTAATGAACCATCTTGAAGACCTGCTTGCTGCCCTGGCTCTCGGCTATGACCCTGAGTCTACCGGCGACCTGTTCACCGGCCTGCTGGTCTTACGGCTGGGACGTTACCGCGAGCAGTTCGCCGCGCACTTTGCCAACCCACTCAACGCCGATCGTTCCGTGCGCGCCCTGCTGTTCTTCGCCGCGCTGTATCACGATGTAGCCAAACCAGCCTGCAAAACCACCGACGAGGATGGCCGTATTCATTTCTGGGATCATGACGTACAGGGCGCGGAGATGGCCGCCGCGCGCGCAAACGTATTACACCTGAGCAATGATGAAATTCACCGCTTGCGGCTGATCATCCGGCATCACATGCGCGTGCATTTCCACAGCAACCGCATGGAAAAAGAGCACAGGGAACCCTCGCGTAAGGCCATATACCGTTTCTTCCGCGATGCCGGCGAAGCAGGTGTGGACCTGGCGCTGCTGGCTATGGCCGACACGCGCGCCACCCGCGGCCATACGCTCACGCAGGGAACCTGGGCTGCCGCCCTGGATATTTGCCGCACCTTCCTCGAAAACTACTGGGAAAAGCCAACAGAAACCGTATACCCTCCCCGCTTGCTGGATGGCAACGAGGTGATGACCGCGTTCGATCTCAAACCCGGTCCGCGCGTGGGCGAAGTACTGGAAGCCATTCG
Organism: uncultured Anaerolineaceae bacterium; assembly: GCA_964560935.1. Taxonomy (GTDB): domain Bacteria; phylum Chloroflexota; class Anaerolineae; order Anaerolineales; family Villigracilaceae; genus JAABUE01. The sequence continues at coordinate 5,664 of CAZLOC010000121.1, forward strand.
CGAAGCACAGGCTACGGGAAAAGTCCATTCACGCGAAGACGCCCTTGCTTTCGCTCGTGAGTGGTTGGAAGAACACGTTAATCGTAATTCGTAAATCAAAAATTGGATGTTCCTATGAACCTTGTCTTTTTCGACCTTGAATCGCAGAACCTGTTCCAGGATGTAGGCGGGCGCTCAGGTATCGAGAAATTGCGCCTGTCGTGTGGCGTCACCTTTTCCACCGAACGAGGTGATTTCGCCGTCTACTGGGAAAAAGACGTGTTGGCCCTGATCGAAGAGCTCAAAAATGCGGACCGCGTGATCGGATTCAACCTGATTGGATTCGACTACCAGGTGCTGCGCCCTTATGCGCCGACCTTCAACTTCGCATCGCTCCGGACCCTCGACCTGCTCCAGGACATCCACCGGACTCTGGGCTTCAGGTTGAGCCTCGACGCGATTGCCGAAGCATCGCTCGGCGCGACCAAGTCCGCGGATGGGCTCAAGGCCGTGGAATGGTTCCGCGCGGGCGAGTTGGAGAAGGTGGCCGAATACTGCAAAATAGACGTAGACATCACCCGCCAAGTGTATGAATTCGGGCGCGACAATGGCTTTGTGCACTACCGCTCGAAATTGGGAAGTAAACTAAAAGTTGCTGTCAATTGGAGGTAGAAATGGAAAAAGCAAACATCAATGGCATTCAAATTGCTTATACGCGAAAGGGTTCAGGGAAGCCACTTGTGCTCGTGCATGGCTACCCCTTGGACCACACGATTTGGGACGAAGTCCTACCCTTGCTGGAAAATGACTTCGACATCATCACCCCCGACCTGCGCGGATTCGGCCAGAGCGATGTAGTCGAAAGCCAATACAAAATTACAGACATGGCCGCCGACATTGCCGAGCTGCTCGATCAGCTTGGGATCGAAAAAGCTGCCATCGCGGGGCATTCCATGGGCGGATACGTTTCGCTGGCCTTTGCACGCACTTACCCGGAACGCGTGCTGGGCTTGGGACTGGTCGCTTCACAGGCGCCTGCCGATCCCCCTGAAGGCAAACAGGGACGCTATGATGCCGCTGCCGAGATCATGAAAACTGGCGTGGGGCCGGTGGCGGAGTCAATGTCAGTCAAGTTGACGCCCGATGAACGGGTGCAGACCTTCGTCCGAGGCTTGATCGCGGAGCAACAACCTATGGGGTTGGCCGGTTCGCTCAAGGCCATGGCCGAGCGGGACGACTCCACATCCATCTTGTCCGGCTTTAAATTTTCAGTTGCGATTGTCCATGGTGAAGAAGACAAATTGATCCCCGTCCAACGCGCGCAGGAAATCAAAGCAGCCATCCCGCATGCCAGCCTGACGATATTGTCTGGGGTTGGGCATATGCCCATGCTGGAAAAACCGCAGGCGACAGCTACCACCCTGAAGAATTTACTGTAAAGAGGAAAAAGGGCGACCGTTTGGTCGCCCTTTTCTGTTTATGGATAGATGTCGTTCAGCACCGGGATATAGAAACACCGGCAGCCGTTCGTATGCGAACAGCCTTTGTGCGGAAGGGGCGGCACTTTATCAACAGGATAGGTGCCCAATTGTTCATAACAGTACGAGCAGGCATCGTATGAGGAGGCAACTGTAACAGCTTTAACACGTGGATTCGCCCGAAAGCGTTTGAGCGCATGAGCTGTAGTGGAATGTACCGCCAACTCAGCCTGACAATTCGTACAATGGCTGGCTTGATCCGGTGACGAGGCATTACAAAGCGAACAGGTCTGCACAGTGTGCCTCCTGAAATAATGAATGTATTCTATTTTACCTTAGTCAGGAAGTTTGGGGCTGAGTACTCGATGGACGAATTGATGTTCCGTTGGGAGCGTCTAAAGTACCTGTTCGGCGAATGAGCCTGTTCAGATGTGCAACCAGGATGCTACTCGAAACCGGCTTGACCAGATAATCATCGGCTCCAGAATCTAAAGCGCTGGCAATCAGGGAAGGATCGTCAAGAGCAGAAAGAATTACAATGGGTACATTGCTAAAGGCGCGCACACGCTTACATACCTGCCAGCCGTCCATGCTAGGCATCATTAAATCAAGGACGACTACATGCGGGTTTTTCTCTTTTATAAATTTGATAGCCTCTTCTCCGTTATTAGCGGTTAGTACTTCATACCCATGTGTGCGGAGAAGCATTGCCAATAGTTCAGTAATGGCACTATCATCGTCAACGGTTAAGACTGTTTTTGGCATAGCATTTTTTCCTGTTGCCCAATTATGACCCATTTTTCGTCAACCTGACTTTGCAACCTATTAACAGATTAGGCTTATATCAGGGCCGTTTGTGATAATTTTCCCATATCCCAAAGAAGCCTTTGTGGTAAACTTTGCTGGATTTTGCCATCATATTTTTTATTAGGAGATTGAAACATGTCGAAAAAATGGGTTTACCTATTCGAAGAGGTCGCTGAGGCTGAGAAGTACGCTGGCGATTGGGAAGGCGTTCGTTCATTGTTAGGCGGAAAAGGCGCAGGCCTGGCGGATATGACGCGCGCTGGCGTGCCAGTCCCGCCCGGTTTTACAGTCACAACCGAGGCTTGCAATGAGTATCGCAAGGCCGGCAAATTCCCTGAAGGTCAGTGGGAACAGGAGCTGGAATCGATGAAAGCCGTGGAGGCGAAAACCGGCAAGAAGTTCGGCGATGCCAGCAATCCGCTGCTCATTTCCTGTCGTTCCGGGGCCAAGTTTTCCATGCCTGGTATGATGAACACCGTGCTCAACATTGGTCTAAATGACGTTACTGCTGAGGGAATGGTAAAGCTGACCGATAATCCGCGCTTCGTCTATGACTCCTATCGCCGCCTGGTCGAAATGTTCGGCACAGTGGTGATGGACATTGACGATGAGGCCTTTGAGCATCCTATGGCTGACTACAAAGCTAAGAAAGGCTATAAAAGCGACACCGAACTGACTGCCGAGGATTGGAAGGCGCTCGTTGCCACATTCAAAGAGGTCTTCAAGAAAGAAACCGGACAGGATTTTCCACAGGATGCTTACAAGCAGCTTGAACTGGCGACTGAAGCGGTTTTCAAATCCTGGAACGGGAAACGCGCTGTAGATTATCGTCGCGCGACGAATATTTCTGACGATCTGGGGACCGCTGTCAATATTGTGACCATGGTCTTCGGCAACATGGGCGACGACTCTGGCACAGGTGTAGCCTTCACCCGGGACCCGTCCACGGGCGAGAAGAAGATGTTGGGCGATTACCTGCTGAATGCCCAGGGCGAAGATGTGGTGGCCGGCATCCGCAATGCAGAGCCGATTGTCAACATGGAGAAGACCCTGCCCCAAGCCTACGCCCAGTTCATGGACATCACCGACAAGCTCGAACAGCACTACAAAGAAATGCAGGATGTCGAGTTCACTATCGAACGGGGTAAATTGTGGATGTTGCAGACCCGCAACGGCAAACGGACTGCCAAAGCCGCTGTCAAGATTGCGGTGGATATGGCCAACGAAGGCCTGATCAGCAAAGATGAGGCCGTACTACGCGTTGTCCCAGAGCAGGTGGATGCGCTCTTGCACCCGCAGTTCGACATCAAAGCCAAAAAGGACGCAGAAGGTTCCGGCGCTTTCTTCGCTAAGGGCGTCAATGCTTCCCCCGGCGCGGCCGTCGGACAGGTTTACTTCGACGCCGATACCGCCGAAAAAATGTCAAAAGAAAGCAAGCAGGACGTCATTATGGTGCGACCGTTTACCAAGCCCGATGATGTGCATGGCATGATCGCGGCCCAGGGCGTGCTCACCAGCGAGGGCGGCGCTACGTCGCATGCGGCGGTGGTTGCACGCCAGTTTGGTATCCCCTGCGTAGTTGGCGCGTCTGCCATCAAGATCGACCTCGAAAAGCGCCAGATGGTTGTGAATAGCAAGCTTGTCAAAGAGGGCGACTGGATTTCGGTAGATGGAACAACCGGTGAAGTGTTCATCGGCAAAATCCCCACCAGCGCGCCATCGCTCGAAGAGCAGACCGAACTGTTGACCCTGCTGACCTGGGCGGATGAAATCTGCGCCCGTGACGGCATGCGCAAGGGACCAGAAGGCTATCCCACGCGCGGCCTACAGGTATGGACCAATGCGGACTATCCCAAAGATGCGCAGCGCGCCCGTTCATACGGCGCGGTCGGCATCGGTCTGTGCCGGACCGAGCACATGTTCTTCGAACCTGAGCGCCTGCCCATCGTCCAGAAGATGATCCTGGCCGAGACCAGCGAAGAGCGCACCAAGCA
>CAZLOC010000122.1:0-1392 GCA_964560935.1 uncultured Anaerolineaceae bacterium
TGGGAAGTATACCAGCAAATGAAAGCCGACGAAAAAACCAGGGATATCCCGGTCATCGTCGTCACGGCCAAGGCGCAAAGCATCGATAAGGTGCTCGGCCTGCACATCGCCAAAGTGGACGATTACATCGCCAAGCCATTCAGCCCACAGGACCTTTTGAACAGCGTGGAAAAAGTGCTCGGCGCAAAGAACTCGGCAGCCTGACCGACACAGAATACCAGCGGGGCGGCGCAAGTCGCCCCGTTTTCTTGTAACTATAGAAGATGTCTCGTTTCATATTCGTACGCAACTTGAATCAACCGGATTTGTCGCCAGCACGCGTCAAGTATTGCGACTCATTCCTGTGCCGTCTGCGCGGGCTGACGTTTCGCGACCGCCTCGAACCGGACGAAGGCCTGCTCCTGGTCCAGGGGCGACGCGACAGCCGCATCGACGCATCCATCCACATGCTGTTTGTCCCGTTCGACCTGAACGTGGTCTGGATCAACACAGACATGACGGTGGTGGACAAAGTCATCGCCAAATCCTGGCGACCGGCTTATTTTCCGGCCAAACCCGCCTGCTATGTGCTAGAAATCCACCCCGACCGCTGGGAGGATTATCAAATTGGGGATAAAGTGGAATTCCAGGATGCTTAAACGTTTCCTCACAGTTATAACTGTTATCATTATATTGTTTTCAGTTTCCCCCGTTTCTGCACAAACAGCTGAAGGGCCGATTTATATCGTGCAATCCGGCGATACGCTTTCATTGATCTCTTCACTCTTCAACGTGGACCTGGAAGACCTGATGAACGCCAATAACATCAGCAACCCCAACCTGCTCTCCGCCGGGCAGGAACTGGTCATCCCTGGCCTGGAAGGCATCAGCGGCGTGTTGGTGACCGAATTTGTGCAGTTCGGCGACTCATTCCGCAGCTTAAGCCGCCGTACGCAAATTGGGGAACCCATACTGAGAAAGCTCAACCGGCTGGTCAGCCCCACTGAGTTATACGTGGGCGTCAGCCTGATCGTGCCACAACAAACGGGGGATGACCCATTGACATCGCGCGTTACGCCTGCCAACGGCGAAAGCTTGCTCGAGCTGGCCGTCAAAAGGAACACCGATCCCTGGACGCTGGCACAGATCAACGGACTGAGCGGCACCTGGGACGCGCTTCCCGGCGATGTGCTATATGCCACCGGCGGCGATTCTGAGACGACAGCCAGCGGATTACCAGCCATATTCCTGGAGGCAACAGCCAGTCCCTTGCCCATCCAGCAAGGCGCGACCACAGTCCTCCGCGTGCAAGTGCCGGATGGTGTAACCGTCAGCGGCATCTTGGTGGACCATACCCTGCATTTCTTTCCCGATCCCAATGGCAGCCAGGTCGCGTTACAGGGTGTGCACGCC
>CAZLOC010000122.1:1492-9910 GCA_964560935.1 uncultured Anaerolineaceae bacterium
ATGTCATCCTGCCCGCACCGTGCGCAGGCACGCGTGAGCCGCAGGCGAAGGATCTTCCACATGAGAGAAGACTCTTCGCTCCGCTCGCACCGTCCCGGTGTCCTTCGGGAGGGTGACATAGGCAAGGAACACATGATCCAAATCCAACTCTCCAACGTGACACTCGTTTTGGGTGCCAAGCACATCTTCGAAAACCTGAATTGGGAAATCCAAAACGGACAAAAAATCGGTTTGATCGGCCCAAACGGAGCCGGGAAGTCGTCGCTGTTCAAGCTCATCATGGACGAGTACTCCGCCGAACTGGGCGGGACGGTGACCCGCGCGCGTCAAATCCGGACCGGCTACCTGCCCCAACAACCCGAGCTCGATCTTACACTGATAGCGTTCGAGGCCGCACTGGGTGGTAATCCACGCGTAGCGGAAGTTAAAGCTGAACTCGAAGGCATCGAAGCCAGCCTGGGTGATCCCGAAGTTTATGGGGATGAGCGCAAGTTGCAAAATGCGCTCGACAAACAAGGACACCTGCTGGACGAATACCAGTCCTATGGCGGGGACAGTTACCCGGAGCGCGTGCGGGAATTGCTCGTCGGGCTGGGAATGGCTGAGGACGACCTCAGCAAGCCCTTGTCCGTGTTGAGCGGCGGGCAGAAAAAACTGGTCGGGTTGGCGCGCCTGTTGCTGGTCCGCCCGGATGTCTTGCTTCTGGATGAACCCGACAATCATCTGGATTTGCCAGGGAAGATTTTTCTGGAGAAATTAATCCGCGAATACGAGGGGACCGTCGTCATCGTCTCGCATGACCGCTATCTTTTGGACGCCGTCGTCACGCACATCGCCGACCTGGAAGATGGTAAATTGACGGTCTTCGAGGGTGATTATTCGTCCTATGTAATGGACAAAGAGGCCCATATCGCGCGCCAGAAGCAGCTATTCCGCGCCCAACAAAAGGAGGTCAATCGGCTGGAAGCGGCCATCAAGCGCTTTGCGATTTGGGGCAAGGTGTACGACAACGAAGATTTTGCGGCGAAAGCCAAGTCGATGCAAAAGCGGCTGGATAAGATGGACAAAATCGAGAAGCCCATCACCGAGCGTCGCCGCATGGACTTGAAACTGAACGGCTGGCGCGGTTCGAATAAAGTGCTCGAATTGGACGGCATAACCAAGTCGTTCAGCAGGAAACGCATCTTCAAGGAAATCAACGAGACCATCTGGCACGGGGAGCGGGTGGGGTTAATCGGTCCAAACGGTTCAGGGAAATCGGTTTTTATCCGTATGGTGTTGGGACAGGAAATGCCGGAACGGGGCGAGATAAAAATTGGGCCGAGCGTATCCATCGCGCATTACTCCCAGGAACACGAAACCCTGGATTTCGAGCAGACTCTGCTGGAGGCTGTCCGCTATGCCGGCCGTATGAGCGAATCGAATGCGACAGCTTTTTTACTGCGCTATCTGTTCACGTACCAACAAATATCTCAAAAGATCAGCAAGCTCTCTGGCGGCGAGCGCAGTCGACTACAACTGGCGCTCCTGGTACTATCGGGTGCAAATTTCCTTTTGCTCGACGAGCCAACCAACAACCTGGATATTGCCTCTGCCGAAGTGCTGGAACAGGCGCTGGAAGATTTCGTCGGCACAGTACTGGTCATCTCACATGACCGTTATTTCCTGGACCGAACCGTGGGACGCCTGCTGGCTATCGAAGACGGGAAATTGGCAGGATACCTGGGCGGGTATAGTGATTATCTCGAAAAACACAGGTGAAAGGTTCCTCAATCACAATTCGAATCAAAAAACTCGGAGGCGCGCCTCCGAGTTTTTTGATCTGTCTTTATTCGTTTAGGACTTACTCAGTTTGCGAAAGGATACCGAAAATAAGGGGGGGCGTGCTACGCACGCCCCCCCTTATTTTCAGACTTCTCCCATTCAACTACGTAACCCTTGTCGTTATTAACTGATCCAAAATCCCAGGTGGTTGGCTACCGCCGATTCGTTACCGGGGATATTACCTTCAATGGGTGAATTCAAAACAAACGGTCCCCCCAAGGCGCCTTTTATGACCATCGCTGAAGAACCACCGCCATCCAGATTGAGGCCGGTGTAAACACCCAGGGAAATCAGAAAATCAGCCAATTCCGGGAAGGTAGCGCCCTCACTATAACCGGACTGGCGGCCATCGATCGCCACCAGGAACAGCCAGCGGCTATTCTGGTTGAGGCCAGCCGCAGTACGCGGCTCGACAGACTGGCTCTCCAGATTTGCGACACGTTTGCCTTTCTCTACCAGCATGCGGTCGCCTGAAACTGCATTGTAGATCGCACCTTTTGGCTCGTTGAAGGTCACCTCATTATTCTTGTTTAGATACATAATGGGTCTTCCCGCCCAGCGTTGAGAGTACACCGTGCCACGAGAGGCCGCATAGCTGTTGACCTTGACCGGTTCGCCGCCGTTGGGGCAGTATTGCCCCGGATCATACGCGCCCTGATCGAGGTACGAAAACCCATCGCCATTGACAGCAAACTGGAGGCCAAACTCCTCTAAGAACTTGGACGTCTTGCGCGTGCAGACCAATCCGCTAGCATGACTGGGCGGCGTGACCAGGCATTTGAGCCCACTGGCGCGCGTATCGATCGCCAATACATGCGCAACCATCTTGCGCGGCGTCTGCATCTCCTTGCGAAAATAGGTGACGCCGCTGAAAATCTTCTGTGTCAACTGCTCGGGCGCTGTTGTACCCAAATCATTCAAGTAAGCAACAGCGCACCAGCCCGCCAAACCATCGAAGCGTTGGACTCTCACCCAGCTTTTATCATCGTTGGCTTCGAGGGCAACCACGATTTCACCTTGCTTCAAAGTACCAAGTTTATCGTCAGAAGTACTTGGCCCTTTGCGGACGTTCAATGTCGTGGACTTGACCTGGTACCAGTTTCTGGGCTTGGTCACAGGTGGGGGCGGTTCTCCCCCATCAGGAGGGTTTGTGGGGGCATCCGTCAACTCCAGGTAACTGGCGAAACACCAGCCGGTCAATCCGTCCGATTCGCGGTAGATCTTTATCCAGCTACCATCATCATTCTTTTCAAGCGCCTTTACGACCTGGCCAAAAGATAAAGAGCCGATAACGTTCTCACTTGTGCCGGGCCCTACACGAACGTTCAAAGAGGGGGAGGCCGTGACGCGATACCATTCGACCTCGCCGGGCGGCTCGCCCGTATCCGGCGGCTCTCCGCTGTCGGGTGGTTCCCCTGTATCCGGTGGCTCACCGGTATCGGGCGGTGCAGGTGTCTCTTCCAGATAAGCGGCATAGCTCCAACCAGTCAGGCCGTCTGATGGGCGATAGATTTTGATCCAACTGTTGGCAACAGCGTAATCAAGCGCCTTGACTACTTCGCCCTGCTGCAAGGTTCCAAGATCGTCATAGCTTGTGCTGGGACCCTCACGCACGTTCAAGGCTGTAGCTGTGACCTTGTACCATTTGATCTCGACGTCAGGCGGTTCGCCGTTACCGGGCGGTTCGGGGCTCTCGACCTTGATCAGGTGCGTTTTGTAGATCCAGCCAGTCGTTCCGTCCGCCCGTTCAACCTGCATCCAGCTTTCATCAGCCGTCGTGTCGAGAACTTCTATAACCTCGTCCGGCTGCAGTATGCCGATTACGTTCTGGTCCGTACCCGGTCCTTCACGGAGGCTCAACTCAACGCAATACTGCTCATTTCCCGTCGGGGGTGGTGCGCCCAAATTAAAGCGTTGAAGGAAAGCTTCCACATCGCCATTGAAGTAATTCAAGTCGATGCCTTTGCTTTCCACGCCATAGAGCTTACCATCGCCAACTTCCGTGAACTGCCAGAACAACCATTCCTTCGGGACCCAGGGCTTGGGGACGCTGGGTTCCGCTACGCCGTAGTTGGCGATCCACAAGGGATATTGGTGGAAATATTCCAGGCTTTGGGCCTCGGTGGTCGCATTGGGCGCATTGTCGCGCCAGTAGTAGAAAGCAGTATAGATGGCAATTTCTTTCTCGCCAACCAATTCTTTCAGCCGTTCCAGGAAGTCATACCACTTGCGCCAGCCCGTGTATGGACCGCCATAAGCATCCTCGAAATCTGCAAACAGGGGTAATTCCCCCAGGTCGCCTGCGAGCGTTTCCACCCACAAAGCCGCCTGCTGCTTGGGATCCGCGCGGCTGTCGTAGAACCAGTATGAGCCGCGGGGGAGCCCGGCCTTCTTGGCTTCGGCCCAGTTGAGTTTGAAATCTCTATCAACCCAAAGGTTCTGCCCGGCGCGGATGATGACAAAATTCGCCGACTTCGCCATTTTGACAAAATCGATATGCTCCGGAGTCGTCAGCTCGTCTTGATAAAAACTCACATCAGGACCAATCGCGTTTCCCATGTTATTCTCCTTTTATTAATCGCCTGGTGAAATTGTACCAGCGAAGGTATAAACCATCAAACCAGTCATGCATCAAGCGGAAGCCAGCATACAAAATTCAGCATAAAACGGCAGACCCTCGCGCGTAACACGAATTCAAATTTATAACTAAGTTCGAGTCTCGAACCCAAATAGCAATGGTTTGACAAGCTGGAAATTTGGAACGATAATGGCCGTAGCACATCAAAATCACCCCTGCGGAGCAAATCCATGACCAAAGAAGCAACCATCGTAATTGGCGCCGGGATCGCCGGCCTGACCGCCGCATACCAGATCAAGAAGGCGGGGCACGACGTTTTGGTGCTGGACATGAATAATTACGTTGGCGGACGTATGGCCAACGTCGAATGGGAAGGCTTCCTGGTGGATATCGGGGCCAAGTTCGTTACCACTGCCGATAAGTCGCTATTGAAAATGGTCGATGAGGTGGGGTTGAGCGACCAGATGGTCAAATCGGATGAAGGGCTGACGATCACGATCTACCGGGACGGCAAACTGCACAGTGCCAATTTCCTGTCGATCCCATCCTATTTAGGTTGGAGCGGCGTATCGCTCAAGGCGCGCCTGGCGATGTTCAAACTCTTGCCGCATTTCCTGCGACTGGGCAAAATGCAGAGCGGCTATCACCTGGAGAGCGCCTCCATACCGGACGAAGACGAGACCTTCGAGCAATTCTTCAAAGAACACATCAGCGAAGAGATGTTCGAGTATTGGGCTATCCCTATGTTCGAGACGATGTGCGCCTACAAAGGCGGCGACGTTTCGCGCAAGGCCTTCCTGGCAATGATGATGAGTTACCTGAATGCGGACTCGGTCACGTTCCGGGACGGAATCGGGATGCTGCCGAAGAAGTTGGCGGAGCAGGTCGAAGTCGAGCTGACGGCCCAGGTCAAGGGGATCAAGCTGAAGTCGGACGGAAGCGGGGTGGACGTCCGCTATAGCGTGGGCGGCCAGTCGAAAACGGTCAGCGCGGACCGATTGGTCCTCGCCGTTCAAGGGAACCATGTCCTGCCCTTGTTCGATGACCCGCGACCCGCCTGGGCGGCGTTCTTTCCCACAGTCGCTTATAGCACCGGGGCGATGCACTACCACATTGCGGAGACGGATTACCGGCCGCCCGTCAGGAGCACTTTTGTGCCGCGTTCGACCAAACAGCCGATCAACAGTATTGCTTTCGAGCGTCATGTGGATGGCCGTTGGCTGATGTTGACCGATCCCAGCGTGTATACCTTCGACATGGCGCAAGACCCGGACGAATTGGCGGCGCAGGCCCAAGAAGTTATGAGCGCCATCTTCCCAGCGCTGAAAGGGACCTTCCGTGCGCACCGCATCTTCAAATGGCGCGACAAGCTGCCTACCTTCCGCCCCGGTTACCTGGACGCCCTGGCGCGCTTCTGGGAAGACCCGCAGGAAGGACCGGTCTATTTCTGCGGCGATTACTTCGCCGGGCCGAGCACCGGCGGGGCGCTGTATACCGGCATGGAGTGCGCGGAAAGGGTACTGAAATCTGTTTGATGGCTTTTTCAATTTTTTGCACGCAAAAACTGCTCTGAAATCAGAGCAGTTTTTTGTAAAAATAGCGGGAATCATCGGGCTTTCAGCCTGACTTGCAAACAGTTTATTTGTATCTTCTCAAAAAGAAGGGGGGATGTGGGGTGTTGGGGGATGGCTACGCCATCCCCCAACACCCCACGCCCCGATTTATTGAGAAGATACGTTTATTTCTTCAGAAAATAAGGCAAAATGACCGGATCTAGTTGCTCGGGATAGCCATCCAAATGATAGGCAACGAGATAACCCTCGTAACGATCCGCCGAAAACGGCCAGGGGCTGGCGCTGATCACGCCGTCTTCGACATGGTAATTGACAGTGACTTCCCTATCTTCGCTGTTACGCGGAAAAATCGAGATTTCGCCCGAAGCAGGTACGTCGAAGCAAAAACTGAAGGACAGGTTGTCGCACAAGTCCGTAATGCGGTCCATGCGGTCGAAGAGTTCCTTGGAAAGGTTGTGTCCCTTGAGTTGCTCGTCAATAGCCGCTGAAAATTCGGCCGCCAGCGCTTTTCGTCCGGCAGAATCACCGTGTTCCGCCAACCGCCGGATATGGTACTTCACAATGGTATCCGCGACAACATCCGAGCAGGGCATATGAAAGCCGCGCCGCGCGATCCCGAACCATATGGAATCGTCCATCCCGCCGATGGGATTATTATCGAGATACCCATAGCCGCGATCGTGCAGACCCATGCCCGCGATTATGGACATGCGTTCGATAGGCGGGGAATCAAAATCATCATTGCCCCATAACATTGCCAGGGTACCAACCAGTTTTAGATGCTCCGACTGCGGGGTCACGATCAGCCTGCGTTTGGATTTGAACATAGCGGATCTCCTTTTTACAAACAATAAATACAACAATCCGCAATGATACTACTCTTTCCCCTTTTGACTCACACGCACAGACACATTGCCGAGCAGCAAAAATTAACTGTTTCCTCGCAGCGTATATTCGCTTCCATCCCTGAGTACGCTGATGTAACTCGAATCAAAAATCGGAACTTGTTGTTCCGATAGGCACTGTTTCAGTTTTTGGATTCGTATTCTGTCCAGAGATTGCCAATTTCCTCCCTGGCTTTCTGGCGGGTATATCCATATTTGACCTGAAGCATGTTGACGAATTTATTGAACTTCACCTCTGCTTTATCCACTTTGATCAGGTCGTACTCAACCATCAGGCTCCACCTGGTGTTGACCTGGCCGCGGATCAGGCTCCATTTTTCTTCGAATATCGCTTTATTCATCATAGTGTAATTCTCTCCACATCTCTATTAAACGCTTCAATGCACCTTCTCAGGGGGCGCTTTTCGGGTATTCTCAATCACTGGAGCTTCACGATTTTGTTTACAAGCGGTTGTTCTTTCCCCCGCAATATGGAAAACAAAATTTGCAAACTCTTTCACCATCTGGTGAACTGGTTTGATTGTACTACGTACTGTGGATAATACTAGGGCAGGTCGATTATTCTTTTTTTCACTGAACGTGACTTACCCCAGGACATGGACAGCATCCCCACCAGCTGAGCGCCGTATGCCGTACGCAATGCTCGGACTGCGGCTTCACGACCGGTCTGCGTTTGGATTTGAACGTAGAGGCTTCATCAGTTTAAGACTCATTTATCCAATGAACCCATTCTAAACTCAAATCGTTCCGGCAACGGTTGTACAGACGTTCATCGGCTGTCCAGAATTCCGCATCCATTTTTTCAGCGACCGCCAGGTAGAAAGCATCATAGGCCTTAGATTGGTTGAGCATCCCCGCCAGTTCCAATGCCCGCAGGCAGAGCGCTTTATCTTCATCAACGATTTCCACATGCAAAGCATGGATCGTGAGCAGCGCCTGTTCCGCTTCTTCAACATTGATTTGTTTTTGAGCAAGATATGCGCGGACTGCAGACGTGGTCTCGCTCATCCACAGGCGCGGCGCGCAGGGAGTAATTTGCTCTTGATTAATACGCTCCCAGAATCGTTCCAGGCTTTCGGGCAGATTCAACGCGGTGTTGACAACCAGATTCGCGTCAACTACCCAGTAGCTCATTATCCCGTTCCTCCCGCATCTGATTGATAATCTCGACTGCATCGCTGACAGGTTTTCCGCCGCGCCGCTTCAAGACACGCTTGGTGAGGGCGCGCGCATTTTCGAGCGCTTCCAGACGCTCCTGCTGCGGGGTATTTTCGTTCTCGATGCCCTGCGTGACGTACTCACGCACCAGGTCGCTGACACTGCGCCCCTTTTTGCGCGCAATCCGCTCCAGGGCTTCGCGCTGGCGGCGTTCCAGCATCAGGTTGACTCGCTGTAGATTATCCATGGGATATCCTTTCGCAAGTGATTATACACACCCACATGCGCATGTGTCAATTCGTTTTTTTATCCCTTCGTCAGGTTCTGGCATGCCGTCTATTTCATTCTTTTTCCCCGTGTCAATGACCCGTTGACCCGC
>CAZLOC010000123.1:0-9824 GCA_964560935.1 uncultured Anaerolineaceae bacterium
CCCTCGCCCACGGCGGCCACGATGGTGGCAAAGTTGTCATCGAGGAGCACCAGGTCGGAGGCCTCCTTCGAGACGTCCGTGCCGGTGATGCCCATCGCCACGCCGATATCCGCCCGGCGCAGGGCAGGCGCATCGTTGACGCCGTCGCCAGTCATCGAGACGATGTGTCCGCGCTCCTGCAGGGCCTGCACGATCTTGAGTTTGTGCTCGGGGGAGACGCGCGCAAAGACGCTGATCTCTTCGACCAGGTCTTTGAGTTGGTCGAAGGAAAGCCGGTCGAGGTCGGAGCCGGTGATTACAAGCCTGCTCTCGCCGCCGAGGACGGCGGCGGGGACGCCGCCTGGAGCAGTGATGCCCAACTGCCGGGCGATCTCGAGTGCGGTCAACGGGTGGTCGCCGGTGATCATGACCGGGCGAATGCCGGCTGTCTTGCAGGTGGCGACGGCGTCCTTCACTTCGGGTCGCGGCGGGTCGATCATGCCGAACAGTCCCACCAGCGTCAGGCCAGATTCGAGCGTCTCGTCAACGGTAGCAGGCAGTTCGTCCAGGAGACGAAACGCGACGCCCAGGACGCGCATCCCCTTGGCGGCCATTTCATCATTCGCCCGCAGGACGCGCTTCCGCCAGTCCTCATCCAGGTGCTCGAACTCTCCATGCACCCACACCCGGGTGGAGATGTCGAGCAGGCCGTCCACCGCGCCTTTGGTGAAGGCGATGTAACGCGAGCCGCCCACGGGCAGGCCGGCCAGCAGGTTAGGGTCGTGCCCAGCCAGGCTGTGGACGGTGGTCATACGTTTGCGCTCGGAGTCGAAGGGCGCTTCGGCGACACGCGGGAAGGAACTGTCGAGCGTGTCCTTCCAGTAACTCAGGCGGGCGGCGGCGGCCAGCAGCGCGCCTTCGGTTGGGTCGCCGAGCGTGGTGAACTCGTCGTCGTTCAGCGGCAGCAGGGAGGCGTCGTTGCACAACGCCCCGCCGATGGCGCTCAACGAGATGGCCGAAGTGGCCTCGCGCGGCCCCTCCTGGCTCAAGCGCAGGGCCCCGCCCCGCCGCACTTCCTCGGTCAAGTCCAGGCGGTGGTCAGCCACGTCGAGGGCGATCACGGTCATGCGGTTCTCGGTCAGCGTGCCAGTCTTGTCGGAGCAGATCACGGTCACCGAGCCGAGCGTCTCGACGGCGGGCAACCTGCGGATGAGCGCCTGGCGTTTGAGCATGCGCTGCGCGCCGAGCGCCAGCGTGATGGTGACCACAGCGGGCAGCCCCTCGGGCACAATGGCGACAGCGACGGATACGGCCGTCAGCAGCATGTGACGGATGTCGTCCCCGCGCAGGATGCCGATGACGAAGATCAGCGCCGCGATTCCGACTCCGACCAGGGCCAGCATCTTGCCCAGTTGGTCCAATCTACGTTGGAGGGGAGTACCCTCTGAGCCCACCTGCTGGATCAGGTCGGCAATGCGGCCCAGTTCGGTCTCCATGCCGGTGGCGACCACCAGCCCGCGCCCGCGCCCGCCGGTCACGACCGTGCCGAGGTAGGCCATGTTGCGACGGTCGCCGAGGGGCAGATCGTCGCCCGTGAGCGCGTGCGTGACCTTGCTGACAGGTTCGGATTCGCCCGTCAGCGCGGCTTCCTGGATTTGCAGGTTGACCGAATCCAGCAGGCGCAGGTCCGCCGGGATGAGATTGCCCGTCTCCAGTTGGACGACGTCGCCAGGGACGAGGTCACGGGCGGAGAGTTCGGTCAGTTTGCCGTCACGGATGGCTTTGACCGACGGCACGGCCATCTTCTTGAGCGCAGCAATGGCTTGTTCGGCGCGGTACTCCTGGACAAATCCCAGCACGGCATATAGGATAACTATGGCAAGGATCGCGATGGCATCCTTGGTGTCGCCCAACAGCGCTGCGGCGATAGCGGCCACGATCAGGATCAACACCATCGTAGCCGTGAGTTGCTCCCACAGGATCTGGAGTGGTGTGCGCCCGCCTTTTTCGACCAGCTCATTGGGGCCGTGTTTGCTGAGACGCGTCTGCGCTTCGGTCGAAGTCAGGCCGCGTTCTTTGTTTGTATTCAGTTTATCTAAGGCAACTTGTGTTTCTGTTGTATGCCAGTTCATGTTTTCCATTCTTCCAACACCGCTCGGACGTAATCCCTCAACAAGCTCAGGACAGGCGTCCAGGCTATTCCTACGAAGCCGCCGCTGGCGTCTAAGTCCCCGAAGGGGATAAGCCCGCTAAGCGGGCTTCGTACGGGTAGCCAGGGACTCAAGTCCCTGGCGGTACCGAAAACAACGAGTCATTATATGCAATATCTACAAAAAAGACTACACCACCATCATCTGGCGATAGTCTTGCCATTTGCTGGTCAGCCGGGAAATGTTTCCGTATTGGCGACTGGCCATCCCGCGTGCAGGCGGCTACTCCCTATCGAGAAAACTTTCGCTGAGCAGAGGCCCGTAGTCGAAGCGTGAAGTATCTTGAAACCGCCCTTCGACTGCGGCCTCGGTACGTCCGAAAACCACGGACTACTCGACCTCCGCTCACATCGTCCCGATGCCGTCTCGCACCGACGTGCTCGCGGCACGGACGGTGTCCTTCAGGAGGGAGAAATTATTCTACAAACCGAAAGCCACGCCACCTGCTGTTTTCAGCGCCGAGCGGATCATCAGGTACTCCGTGATGTTCTCGGATGTGATCAAGCCAACCAGTTGCCCGTTGTGGGTAACAGGCAGGGTTTTGGATCCATTTTCCTGCAAGCGCCTCAGCGCAGCTTCGACCATCTCGTGCGAGTCGATCTCGGTCACATCCCGGCGCATGACTTCGACGACCGGGGCGCTTTGTCCACGCTCGGAAAGCGCTGACATGAAGGTGTCGCGGTCAAGAATGCCGACCACGCGCTCATCCTGGATGACGGGGAAGTCATGCTGCGATCCTGCCAGGATCAACCCGACCACACGAGAGAGTGTGTCACGAGGCGTGAGGGTCTGAAAATCGGTTTGCATAGCGCGTGTAACCGGAATGCCGCTGATCGAGTGCCTCATCTGCACCATACTGGCTTCCTGCGCTGCGCCCATCCAGACGAAGAGGGCGATGAAGACCAGGAATGGGTTGCTGAACAATCCGATGAAGCCAAACAGGAAGGCAAAACCCTGCCCCACATTGGCAGCGATCTGCGTGGCCTGGACGTATTCAAGCCGCAAGCCCAGCAGGGCGCGCAACACCCGTCCACCATCCATTGGGAAGGCAGGGATCAGGTTGAAACCGACCAGCCACAGGTTGACCACCATCAGCCGCTCGATGAACGATCCCGTTGAAATGGTGAGGCTGGTCAGCGGCTCGAACGTGCGGGTGAAGATAAGATAACCAAACAGCACAGCAGCGATCACAACATTGACCGCAGGGCCGGCCAGAGCCACCCACAACTCTTCGATTGGCTTTTCAGGCATACGCTCCAGGCGGGCCACCCCGCCGATGGGATAGAGTGTGATGTCACGCGTCTTGATGCCATACTTGCGCGCGGTGAGAGCGTGTCCGTACTCGTGCATGACCACAAAAGCGAACAGTAACAGAATGAATAACACGCCGGAAAGAACAGCTTGCAGCGTGCCCTGTTCCGTCCAATGGCTGAAGGCCACCCAACCGACCAATATGAGGAAGGTAGCATGCATATAGACATCAATGCCCGCAATACGAGCGAGTTTCCATTGCCATTTCATAGTTTTTACTCCTAATTTATGTCCATGTTATGCCAAGATTCTAGCAATAATATGTTAGAAAAATGTTATAAATATTCATCAAAAACTATCAGAAATTGAATCAGTTGAAATTGCAAGAAACGTATCAGGTAATTTTTTGCGTTAGAATAATCCCAGTACAAATTAAAACGGGAAAGGGAAAATAATCAATGACAAGCGGTTTCCTGAGAGTCAAGGATCAAGATTTTTACCTGAATGACGAAAAAATCGTCTTGCGCGGCTACGGTCTGGGGGCGCTGCTCAATCTCGAACATTTTATGATCGGCATTCCAGGGACAGATTTCCAGATCCGGACGGCCATTATCAACGCCTACGGCAAAGAGAAAGCAGGTCAGTTCTGGGAGAAATATTACCGGGTTATGCTCAATGAAAAAGATTTTGAATTCTTGAAAGGCCTGGATATCAATGCACTTCGCATCCCCTTCAATTACAGGCTCTTCGAAGACGACCAAAACCCATACTTTTACAAGGAAGAAGGCTTCAAAGAATTCGATCGCATCCTGGGTTTATGTGAACGATATGAAATTTTCGCTGTTTTAGACCTGCACGCGGCCCCAGGCGGACAAAACCCGGACTGGCACTCGGATAACGCCATCGGCGAGAGCATGCTCTGGGAACACGCCGATTTTCGTAAACGGACGATCGCATTATGGAAACATATCGCCGGGCATTATGCGTCCAGTCGATGGATCGCTGCCTACGACTTGTTAAACGAACCCGTCTTGATGATCCCGGATAAAAAACTGCTGAACCACTTTTTCTTCGAGTTGATCCGCGAAATCCGCACAGTCGACCCAAATCACGTCCTGTTTGTCGAAGGGGATATGTACGCCACCCGCTTCGAAATGTTTGCCCCCTTCGAAGACCCGAACGTAGCCTGCAGTTTTCATTTTTATCCCTTTTTGCATCAGGATAATTCGACCAAGCCCACGCAGAAAGAAAGGGTTGAAGAGGAACTCTTTCTTGACGTCGGGCTGGAGGACATCTGCGAAAGGCTGAAACGCCCCATATGGTGCGGAGAGACCGGGGCCCTGTTCAGCTACGGAGACCGGGACCGCCACGAAAGTATGCTCGAGGATATCCTGGAAATTTTCGAAGAGCGCGGTATCTCTTGGTCGCTATGGGCTTATAAAGATGCTCGTAATATGGGAACGGTTCACCCAAAAGCAGATTCAGCCTGGATGAAGTTCTCCACACTAGCCAGCCAGGGTTGGAATTTTTGGGAAGAGTTCGAAGAACGGGAAAAATATGAAAATGAAGCGCTCAAGAGATATCCAACTGAAATGCCTGCGTTGGAAAAACGAAGAGTTGGCTTTCGCATCCTGGCCAATAACCAACTGATATTGAAAGAAAGGTACGCAAAAACATTCAAGGATATCCCTTTTAAGGTGCTTTTGAGCTACCTGGATTCATTTGACTTTGATAACTGCGAAACTTGGGACCGGGTTAGTAGCCTGGTGATGAAATATACAAAGGAAATTTAGAACAAGCTTCAAAATCCACCCGTTGATCTTACAGATACCAAAAATAGTGGAATCTATCCAACCCATAGATAATTTGGGAGTACCTAAATTCAAATACATAAAGTTTATGTCACCCTCCCGAAGGACACCGGGACGGTGTGAGCGTAGCGAAGGGTCTCCGCCGTCTTGCGGCGAGATTCTTCGGTCGCTTTGCTCCCTCAGAATGACAAATGTACTTGATGTTAGGCACCCCCGATAACTTTTGTGGAAACGAAAGCGCCAGAAATACCCTTTACAGGCCTGGCGCTTTTCACAATTTGCTTGGTTTGTCCGTTTTTTTACAGAATTATCGCTTGGTTGAATACTAGATGATTCCAATTTCCTTGCCAGCCTTACCGATCACTTCCATTGCATAGGCAATTTCTTCGGTTTCATGCGCTGCTGTAATGGTGGCCCGCAAACGCGCCAACCCTTCGGGCACAGCAGGCGAAACCACCGGCAGGACGAAAACATCGTGATGCTGGGCTTCGCGGGTCAACGCAAAAGCGCGTTCATCAGAACCACACAGAACCGGGACAATGGCCGTCTCGGTCAGCATGGTGTCGAAGCCCATGCTTTTCAGCCCATTGAGGTATTGCTTAGTGTTGGCATTCAGTCTTTCCATGCGCCAGGGCTCGTCCAAGATGACTTTGAAGGCTTCGTTAGCCGCCGCGGCCTGGGCGGGCGGGAGCGCCGCCGAGAAAATATAAGCGCGGCTAGCATGGCGCAGATAGGTGATGATTTCTTTCTTGGCTGCTACATAACCACCCACCGAAGGGATGGTCTTGCTGAGTGTGCCCATTTTGATGTCGATCACATCACCCATGCCGAAATGTTCTTCAATGCCGCGCCCGGTTTTGCCTAACACACCGAGAGAGTGGGCTTCATCGATCATCAACCAGGCATCGTACTTCTTGCACAACTCGACCATTTTAGGCAGGTCGATGATGTCGCCATCCATGCTGAAGACCGAGTCCGCGATCACCAGCCTGGCGCGATCCGAGGGCACCTGCTGGAGACGTTTCTCCAGGTCTTCCATGTCCTTGTGACGGAAACGGCGGAACTCCGCCCCAGACATGAGACAACCGTCCACAATGGAAGCGTGATTGAGCTTGTCGGAAAGAACGTAGTCGCCGCGGCCCATCAAGGTGGAAACAACAGTCAAATTTGTGGCATATCCCGACGAATAGGTAACCGCTGCTTCGGCATGCTTGAATTCGGCGATGGTTTCTTCTAATTCATTATGGATCTTTAGCGTTCCAGCCAATGTACGCACGCCATGCGTTCCGGTCCCATATCTGTCAATTGCAGCTTTGGCCGCTGCTCCAATGCGTGGGTGGCCGAGCAACCCCAGGTAACCATATGAAGCGTACATGCCCATTTCACGGCCGTTGACCAGCACCCTGGCCCCACCACGCAACTCAGTGATCGGTTGGTTGTAGAAATACAGGTCATTTTCCTTGAGCATATTCACGCGGTCATTCATGGCCCGCACGCGACGCATGACTGCATCATCGGTTTTCTTTAAATCCATAATTACTCCTCCAGAAACTTGCTCCGCCTAGTTTAGTATAGGCATGCAGTTCTGTCCAGTGAAGGGCTCCGGATATCTGTTTGACTAAAACATGATCCCGCAATCGTATTCAACCAGCGGTTCGTCCTGCTCGTCCACAATAAAATGATCTGCGCGGCGGATCGTCAAGGAACGGCGATAAAAGCCGCCCCATTTGGTGAAAACCAGCATTTTGACAATGGCAGTCTCAGCAGTCAACTCGACAGACGGCTGTGGGGCCTCGATCGCGCGCGCCTGTCGTTTCTGCGCGGCGGTCATCGGGATGCCAAAAACATCCTCGCCTTCAAACGATTGAATGAGTTTATCCACATCATCCCTGCCGCACAATACCTGCCAATCGTTGTAATTGGCATGCCAGTCTAGATAGAACTGGTTCGCCAGCACGGCGAAGGCAGCATACTCGAAATAGCCTTCGGGACTATCCTGCGGTACAACAAAAGACAGATAATCGGGCTGGTCGGGAGCAGTCGCGAGGTAATCGGCTTCTGTGGCATAAGGCGCCTGGTCAACCGGGCGAGCATACAGCAGTGGGTAACCGCCCATACCATCCTGGTGATAGACAAAATCCAACACATAGCCTTCCTGCATGTGCAGATGTGTAAAAGCCTCGAAATAGCGGTTGGGATCGAACTCTCCGCCTTGTTTGGTTGGATTTTCCTGCGTAAAGTACTGGGGCAATGTCAAATTGCTCTGCAATCCATTGACAGCAGCGATAGTTTCATGACAACCCAGGTCGGACGTTTCCGGTGGGGGTTGGGTGGGAAAGACCGCCTGGCAGGCCAGCATGGCAGCGATGAGAGCGACAATGGCAAGAACAGGGAATTTGTTCATTTCTCCTCCTCTCAAGTACTGGATAGAATGCACCAGTCTAAACGACTTGGTTAGCGGCCCTGTCCAGTCACTATACTTTTTCGGGTTTATTGGTGCGCGCCGATTCGAGCAAGGCCGTGAGCGTGGCGACATTTGCGCGGCTATCCTCAAGGGTCACACGCGGTATGTTTCCCAACAAAATAGCATCTGCCATATCCTCCACTTCCCCCAGGTACAGCTCCTGTCCCTTCACTTTGACAGTTTCGGTCTTTCCATCGCGCACCAGGAAAAGTTTCTCGTTCAAACCCGGTTTGAACGGCTGCGGGACAATCAGAGTCGCCTCGCCCCCAACAATTTCCATATACGCATGGAATGGGATGACAAAGCTGCTATCGAACTGACCGTAGATGTCCCCAGCAAAACGCAATTGCCCGACAAAGGTGTCATCGATCCCGGTCGGACCTGTGACCTGCCAGCCAAACGCTTCCAGCGGCTCCGCCCCGACGATTGTGCGCATGAAGCTGATGGGATAGCAGCCCACGTCCCAGATACTGCCGCCGCCCATAGCCGGGTCGAGACGGATATCCCCGTCCCGGGTCAGCTTAAAGCTGAAGGAACCGCGCAGCAGCTTCAACGTCCCGAGAGAACCGCTTTTGACCAACTCCTGCACTTTGAGCGTCTGTGGATGATGCCGGTACATGAACGCTTCGGCCACCACGCGTCCGTATTTTTGCGCGGCAGCAGCGATGGCGTCCACTTCGTCCACGCTCAAGGCCAGGGGTTTCTCGCACAATACATGCTTGCCCGCCTCCACAGCTTTGATGGTCCACTCGGCGTGCAGGTGGTTGGGCAGTGGGTTATAGATCACGTCGATTTCGGGATCGGCCAGCAGGGCTTCGTAGGAGCCATGTGTACGCGGTATCTTCCAATTGCGGGCGTAGGCGTCAGCGGATTCCTGCGAGCGGGAAGCCACAGCCAGCAATTGGTTGCGCTTCGAAGCGCGCAGGGGCGGGATAAGCGAACGATTGATCCGTGCAGTGGAAAGTAGGCCCCAATTAAGCAGTTTCGCACTCATATCACCAGCCTCCTCAATTCTTCCTCATTAATAATCTTCACTCCCAACTCCTGCGCCTTGTCAAACTTCGAGCCGGGGTTTTCGCCCAACACCAGATAGTCGGTGTTCTTGCTGACCGAGCCCACCAACTTGCCGCCGTTGACCTGGATGAATTCCTTAATCCCATCACGGGTAAAACCAGCTAATGTTCCTGTCACGACAAAAGATAATCCACTCAATGCCCCAGCCTGACCGCTGTTGGCTGATTGCTGACGGCTTTCCGGCCAGACACCTGCTGCCTTCAGCTTCTTGAGCAAATTCTGGTTGGCAGACCGGGCAAACCAGTCCACGATGGCTTCGGCGATGTTGGGTCCCACACCTTCGATTTCCTGCAGTTCCCCTACCGTTGCCTTCGAAAGCGCATCCAAATCAGGATAATGACGTGTCAGGTCCGCTGCCATGACCTCGCCCACACCGCGGATGCCCAATGAGGTAAGCAAACGATTCAAAGGACGGCTCTTTGAGGTATTTATCGACTCGAGTAAATTTTCTGCAATTTTTCCAGGCGGCTCTGCTTTTGTCTTCCGATCTTTTTTTGTCACGGCTTCAAGGATGTCTTCACGTGTTAAGGTAAAAATATCCGCCACATCTTTGACTTTACCAGTCTCAATCAACTTTTCCACGATCTTGATGCCCAACCCGACGATATCCATTGTGCCGCGCGAGACAAAATGTTCCACGTTGCGGACAAGTTGTTCCGGGCAGGCTGCGTTGACGCAGTACCAGGCGACTTCGCCCTCGAAGTGCTCCACCGGCTGCCCGCAGGCGGGACAGGTCGTAGGCGGCACATAAGGTTTCTCATCTCCCGTGCGCGCATCCACCACCGGGCCGATGACGTAGGGAATCACTTCCCCCGCGCGTTTGACCAACACCCGGTCACCGGGGCGGATGTCCTTCTCGGCAATGAAGTCAAAGTTGTGCAGGGTGGCGCGTTCCACGATCACGCCGCCGATCTCGACCGGCTCTAAAACGGCGTAGGGCGTCAGCACGCCCGTACGCCCCACGTTGACGCGGATGTCTTCCAATTTTGTTGTCACTTCCAGCGCCGGGAATTTGAAAGCGACCGCACCGCGCGG
>CAZLOC010000124.1:0-9811 GCA_964560935.1 uncultured Anaerolineaceae bacterium
CGGTGGACGTGGATGAGAGCTACGTCCAGCACCAGCGCGGGTAGCAGCGCGACCTTTGCGCCAGTGAACGGGTCCTCGATCACCTTGGCAGCACTATAAGCGAGCGTGTCTGTGCCGAGCATGGAACGCGTCGGCAGGAAGGGTACGCCCATGGCGGCTGCTTTCATGCGCCAGGTGATGGCGCCGTTCGACCATTCCACGCATTTCTCAACCTGTCCCGATTCAACTGCCCGCCGCAGCGCGGACGATGTCCCGTAGACTTCGAGACCGATGTAGGTAATGTCGAGCTTCTTCACCAGGCCGGCAGCCAGCCACAGGTCCAGTTCGAGCACACCCTGTCCGCAGACGCGCAAGTCCTTTTTGTTCTGGCGGACAACCTCGCGCGCCAGTGACATCGGGGCACGGACCGTCCCATACAATTCGGTGCCGATATAGCAGCCATCGTAGACGAACTGGCTGACGGCTTCCTGCTCGCTCATTCGTTTATCAACCAATTTGCGGGATTTCTGGGTCCGGTTCCACTCGCGGAACTCGTCCAGGTCGAAAGGCTGGATCAATTCCCCCGCGCCTGATTGCAGAATGTCCATAGTTCCTCCTTGGCAAGAAACAAAGATCAGTTACCACGAAGACACTAAAACCCAAAGACACGAAAAGGTAAAATCTTTGTGGCTTCGCGCCTTCATGTTTTCGTGGTCATGCGCTACGTCAAAAACAATAAAGCCACGCCTCCTATAGCAACCAATGTGCCGAACACCGCGCCCCAGTCGAATTTCTCTTTGAAAACCAGCCAACTGATGGGCAACAGGAAGACCGGTGGTAGGGCGATCAACGTGCTGGCGATGCCTACTTGTGTGTGCTGCAATGCAAATAACGACAAGGTCGCGCCCAGTACAGGCCCGGTGAAGGCCGCCAGGGTCAACCAACCGAATACCTTTGGTTTATCGCGCATACTGTTGATGGTCTCCCCGGCCTTGCCCTGAATGCCCGCCAAGGCCCATAGCACGATGACCGCCGCCAGCATGCGGATGGAATTGCCGGCGATGGGTGAGAAGTTGTCCACCAGGCCCTGCTTGGAGAGCACATAACCGACTGCCTGCCCCGTGGCTGCGCCCAGCCCGAAGAGCACGCCCTGCACCGGGCTGCAGAATTGGTTGGGTTCACTTGGATTACGCCGTAGAATAACCCAGGCGATGCCCGCCAGTGTGACACTCACGCCAAGCATCTGTATTCCTGTCAGTATTTCGCCGAAGAACATCCAGGCCAGGCCAGCGCTCATCAAGGGAGCCAGACTCATCATCAACATGCCGCGCTGTGCACCGATACACAGGAAACTCTGGAACAGGAAAACGTCTCCCAGTGCATAGCCGATAGCGCCGGAAAGCGCGAACCACAGCCAGCGGTCTGCTCCGGCATTGACGGGCAACAGGTAGCCATAGAAAGCCCAGTTCAGCAGCATCAGAAATACCAGGGCCAATATGACCCGAATGCGGTTGACGATGATCGAGCCAACCTGTTGCGTGGCCTTCGTAAAAAGCACCGAAGTCCCAGACCAGGCAATAGAGGTTGCCAATGCAGCCAGTTCACCAATGAAGTTCAATGTTGTTCCTGTGCAAGTTTGGTGGTGGTCATACAGCAGGTGACGATTTTCAACGCGAATTCCACGAATGGGCGAATAAAGTTAATTCTTCAAAGCTATCGGCAAAATTCGTTGAATTCGCGCTATTCGCGTTCAAATGCGATTTCAATTAGCGGCTAAATGTGCCCATCAACTCAGTTTCGGCCAAAACATGTCCTTCCATGGCTGCAAACACCTGGGTCTTGTCAGCATTTTCATCCAGGCTCAAAGTTGTGTCCAGTGCATATAGTTTAAAGAAGTAACGATGCTTACCTCCAGGCGGACACGGGCCGCCGTAGTCGCTACGTCCCCAGGAGTTCTTCCCGAAGGTAGCAGCCACATCCCCAAATTTCATCCCGGCTGGCATGGCATCCGGTAGTTCGCGCACATCGGCGGGGATGTTGAAGACGATCCAGTGGTCCCAGGTGCCGACAGGCGCATCCGGGTCGTCCATGATGAGCGCCAGGGATTGCGTTCCTTGCGGTGGGTCACCCCAGGCCAGCGAGGGCGAAATATCTTTGCCGTCGCAGGAATATTGTGCCGGGATCGGCTCTCCTTGCTCAAAGGCCGTACTGATCAGTTCAAAGGGCAGAGATGGTTCCATGAGTTCGGGTGAGGCCTCGGTAGGTGTAGGCGCAGGTGAGGGTGCGGGCGCTTCCGTCGCTGGCGCAGGCGGTTTGGTTGGTTCAACTGTGGCAGGCGCGGCCTCCGGTTCCCCGTTCCCTTTGGGGGGCGCGCAGGCTGCCAGGAGCAGAATGCCAAGACAAAAAACGAATAACACACGCTGTTTCATACTTTCTCCTTATAGTTCTACTCTTTCGACGCCATCCACCCCCAAAATGAAGTCCGGGCCATAGGCCAGTGATGGAGTCTGGAAACCAGGCTTATGGTCCCCGGAAAGGATGCGCTGCATGATTTCCACCGTTGCCAGCGCGGTCAGGCTATATCCTTCCGGCGTTTTCAATCTGGATGAGACCGACTCTCCGTCATCGCTAAAAGCTTCGCCCACGATCAGGCTGAATCCGTTTCGACGCTGCTCCTCGGTCGGTCCGCTTCGCATCAGACGAAGGGCCTGCTTCAGCGCTTCTCTGGCGGGACGCGTGTAAAGCAGCGGACCGATCACGCGCATGATGCGCAGCGCTTGAATGGCAAAAGGTGGAAAGGCCATGTAGGTCTGGATATTGGGAATGCCGGTGCTATGATATGCCGTGGAGACGTCGCCCCAGCCAATGGAAACAACCTTGACCGGCCCGCGCCCGAAATCGATTTCGAGCACCTTCCAGGCGGGAGGAACTTGTACCAGTTCCTTGTTCTGGCGGATCATGCCTCCACGATGCATATTTTCGATGGCCGACCGGGCGGTCCCGCGCGAAACGCCGCCGCGCACACTGCGGATGTAGAGTCGCAGGTGCGTGGCAGAAAGCAGACGCTTTTTGAGATGCATGGCAAGGCAGTCGGTGGGGACAACGTCAAAGCCTGCGCCGGGCAGCAGCATGATGCCTGCGCGTTTGGCATCATCATCCATTTGGGCAAGGGCTTCGAAGCCGGGGATCTCGCCACTGATATCCAGGTAGTGACAGCGTGTGACCAGGCAGGCTTCAGCCATTTGACGGAAGGTGTGCACGAACGGCCCGGCGCAGTGCAAAACGCCCTCTACATCGCGTAAAGCGGAATAGTGGGCAGGGGTGTCATCCAGTGAAAAGGCGCGGTACTCCAGGTTTAGGGATTCAGCTTGGGCGCGCAGCCGCTTCTCATCTCGCCCGGCAAGAATGGGCTTGAGTCCCTGCTGAACGGCGAGTTCCGCGATCAATTGTCCGGTGTAGCCGTAGGAGCCGTAGATGAGGAAGGTTTTCACAAAGGTATTATAGCGTTAATCAATCTAACAGTAGGTCACGTTTCAAACACGACCTACAACCTTTTCACAAAATGCACCAACCGCTCGGCCTCTTCATATCCCATCTTCAAATGCGCCTGGATGCTGACATCGTTCTCCAGCCAGGTGTCAGAGGCCATCTCGGTCAGGCCCTGTGAGCGCGCCCAATCTTCAGCGGCTTCTACCAGCGCCGCCCCAATGCCCTGACCGCGCAAATCTTCGTCCACGTACCAGCCTTCGATGTAGCCGACCGGGCTGCTCTCACCGCCCTCGGCGTATTTGCGCGTGCCAGCCTCGAGAAAACCGCCCAGTCCGCCACCGGGACGAGCTGTCACGAACACAGGTGTGAGCGGGTCTGCCAGCAAGCTATCCATATCACTGGAAAATCCCTCAGCCGTACCATAAGGCCAGAGTAGCAGTCGCATGCGCAGCCATTCAGACTTGTCAGCTCCTGTGGCACGGCGAATAGTAAGGTCTGTCATTGACAAATTCCCAGTTTGTGGAGGTTTCATCTTCGAAAGTCAGACGCGCACCGAGCTTCTCGAGCAGGCGGCGTGAGGCGGGATTTTTCGCGGTGGTGGCTGTGACCGTGTTACAAAACGGATGTTGCAAGGCCCAATCCACGAGGGCTTTGACTGCCTCGGTCATATAACCCTTGTTTTGATAAGCCGGGTCGATGCCATAGCCGATCTCAGATGAACCGCTCTCATCCGGGTAACCTTTGAAGCCTGCCAGCCCGACCCCGAAGTTGTTTTCGTTGAGGATGATCAGCCAGTAAGTCTGCCAGAGATGGTGAGATTCGGCTATTCCTGTCAGCTTTTCGATTTTCTTGCGGATGACGCCCCAGACGATGTCGGTGAGCACATCACGGGAGATGGACAGGCCAAGCTCCGTTTCCAGTGCAGGCAGGTCGGCGATGCAAAGCTGGAGTTGCGCTAACGTCAGGGGGACGAGAAGCAGGCGTTGGGTCCGAAGAGAGGCGTTCATTTGATTATCGAGACAAAGCACACCCCGAAGAGCGTACCTCCAGGGTGTACTATGAAATGTCAGTTACGTTTACTTCTCTTTTTCATCCGGGTTGGCGCCTGACCCGCGTATGTTGACCAGTTTCTTCAGGATATCGAACCAGAAGGGTGCGCCCTGGGCGGCTGCGCCAGCACTTAAGACGATACCGAGTAGTTTCATAGCGATATCGGCGGCCGTATCAGGAAAATCGCTGATCCTCTGGCATACGGAAACAATTGCTTCCCGTTGAGGTTCGCTTCCGGTTGAATTTTCTTGCCCATTGTTGTCTTCCAATTGGGATTCAGGCACTTCAGCGTACATACCCCAGATCACATTTTCACCAATCGGGATCAGGCTGCATGATTGGCCTGCTTCAAGTTTCATATTTGTATATTTCCAGCCAATGGGAACACTCAGTTCCGCAAATTGTGAATTGAAATATGTAACGGCGTCTTGGGGCGAGTCTCCGCCCAGGCTTTTGGGTAATTCCGGGTTGTCCTCTGTAAATTTTGTAGCGTTGGCAACCAGCGCGTGACGCAAGGTCGGTTCTTTCCACAGGTGCTCGGCCAGGACGATTGAATCCACGTTCAGGAAACCAGCCAGCACCAAACCAATGACGAAGGCCAGGAATGTCGCTTTGCGCTTATACCAGCCGCTCAAGCGGTCCATCGACTCGTTGAACCAGGTTTCAGAATTGAGGCGCATGGCAGCCAGGTTGTGCTCGGCTTTCTCCATATTGACTGCCGCGATCGCGAATCGGGTGCGAACAGCTTCCAGCATTTGTGAATTGTTGGCGATGCCAATGATGTCACCATATAGTTGTTGTAGTGACTTGTGCAGCGAAGGGTTCAACTTTTGCAGTGCGTCCAATCCCTTACTTGAACTGCCAATCAAACCCTGAACGTATTGCACCAACGGGGTAAAATCCATTTCATCAAGCGTCTGCCTGACGCACATGAGGATGGACGCAAGGTTTTCCTCTTTGATATCAAGTTTTTCGGCGTAGTCTTCAGATAACTCGCGCAGCTTTTCTCGCAGGGTTTCCCCTGCTTGGAGCTTTTCCTTGACCGATTCAATCAGCTTTTCATTGCTGTAGACCAGGATTTCCGACCAGCGCTGTTTCAGGATCGGTTGTTTCTTGAAGATGACCCGGAGCAAATCGTAGAAGTAATCGCGCAAGACCGGATATGCTTCCAGGAAATCTACACTCGGTGTGGATACAACTTTCCCATCCATGTTGGTTTCATCACTAAGCAAGGCTTCAAAGAACCCTTTCCAACTCTGTGCCAGGTCTTCGGCTTTTTCAGGGTCGTTCGAGTGGAGCAGCTTTTGTGTAAGCGTCAAAATTGCAGCGTATTTTTGGTCGGGTGTCCCCTTGTCTCTTCCAAAAAAGTAGAAAACTCGGTTAAAAAACCTTCCGACGTTCGTCCCAAAGCGTTTGAACACATATACCAGGAACGGACCGAGTTGGTTGGGCGCCTTCTTCAACTCCTGATTGGCAGCCAATAATTTCTGTTGGATGAGTGATTCTTGTGTCCCGGCTGTCATGACGATATCAAAAAGGGCCAAAGCGAATTTGTTGGCAGGGATGTACGAGGGTTTGATCCCGGTCTTTTTAGACAATCCCTCAATCAAGGGATGGTTATAGAGTTGTTCAGCCCACACTTTGTCGCCCAGCAGCCGTTGTAGCGCGGTTTCCAGGTCATTTGCGCGCCATTTCAGGTAGCTTGCAATCCACTCCTGAACAGTCATGGTGGCGATGCTGAGGATCAGCCACATAAAGATCATGCCGATGACAACGTCAAGAATGGCTTCCAGTGCTGTACTGTTCATATTTCCGTCCTTTGCTTGGTCACTTGTCTATCCCAGACTGTACCAGTATAAATAATTTTGAAGAGAAATACAACAGCAATATTTATAGTAATGCAGAGAAACAAAAGTAGGGGATGTATTTAGTCAGTGCTGCTATTTATGGGCGCCAAGATGAATCCAAATGCATCCCTCTCTAAGTCGATTTCAGTAGGACTGCCGAAGAGACGATCGATGCGGATGTTTTTTCCGTTGTCATTAAAGAAAAACGAGACAGGCTGCAATCTGTCCCGTACCTTAACAATAGGATTTTGTTTGCTTCATTTTGATAAAGTTTCGTCTCTGTTCAGAGGGCTGTTGAAATCTGATTGATCCAGCAGGAGATCGATCGCTTCCTCTGCGATAGCCAACGAACGATAAATGGGGTATTCCACTGCAATATCCTTGAACTTCTCAGGGATTTCCTCCCTGTGAAGCTTTCTCATCTCCGAGAGATCGTCTTTGATCAGCCCGGCTGCCTCAAACAGCGCCAGCACCTCTTCCCAGGTGTCTGACTTGAAACTGGGCGATTGTCCCGTTTTCCCGAAAACATATGCGATACGCTCTTGTATGGATGTAGTCTTCCGGTCAACTTCATCCCAGGCCGGATCGACTTTCCGCCCCATCAGATTGACGTATTCATCGATTGCCAAACGCGCACTCTGCAAAGCCAACAGCGGCAGGATGTACATCGAAGCAGCTTGAAGCGGAGCCTTTGCCTGTGCTTCCTTCAACAGATAGATCGACTTCAAGTGTTCGTATCCGTGATTATGAAATTGTCCGGCTGTTGGATTGTCTGTGTGCACGTTCTCCATCCTTTGGCAGACTTAATTATACATGATTGTATGTCGGTGGAGATTAAAGCTTTGTAACTCATCTGTGATACCATTTTCCCGATGGACCATTATGACCATGTAGAGCTTCTCCGCCCTGCGAACCTGTACGCCGGTGCGAGACGGCACGAACGGTGGGCGGACCTGGGAGCTGGTTCCGGCGCGTTTACGCTAGCCTTGCGAGAACTGCTCGGCCTGAGCGCGGACATCTATGCGGTTGACCGTGACCGGGGCCGTCTTGCCGAACTGGAACGCGCTCACCAGGCCCGTTTTGGCGTTTCTGACCATCTGCATCTCATCCTCGCCGATTTCATCCATGAGGTTGACACTTCGACAGGCTCAGTGCGACGCCTGCCACTTCTCGATGGTGTGCTGATGGCCAATTCCCTGCATTTTTTCAGGGATAGAGAGAAGGTGCTGCGTCATGTCAATGGGTTCTTAAAACCGGGCGGCGCGTTGTTGCTGGTCGAATACAATGTGGACCGCGGCAATCCCTGGGTGCCGTATCCGCTTTCGTTTGAGACCTTTTGCGAACTGGCGCCCCGTGCTGACTTCAGTGACCCGCGTCTGCTGGCAACGCATCCATCCAGTTTCTTACACGAGTTTTATTCGGCAATTGCATATCGTAAGACGGGTTGGTAACCCGTCAAATCGGCTTTCGGCGGATTGCCAATCCACCCTACGTCTTTATGATTTTCTCGATATGTTTCTTTAATTTCCTGGGTGTAATCGCTTCAACATCCACCTTTTTGGCTTCTACAAAAGATGCAAAACGCGCCAGTCCCTTGCCGAGCGCATCCGCGAAGGCGGGATCTTCTGCGTGGGCATCCTCCTCCAGCCAGAAGCCGTTGATATGCAGCGTCATCGTCTTGCGGTCGAGTTTGGGATCGAGGCGGGCGACCAGGTCATCGCCGTACAGAATAGGCAGGACGTAGTAGCCCCAGCGGCGTTGTTCGACGGGCTTGTAGACTTCCCAGACGTACTCGAAACCGAATACCTGTTTAGCCCGCCCGCGCGCGCTGACAATCTCCAACGGGGCGAGAAAAGTGACTTCATCCTGCGTGGTTGGCGCTAGCGGTTTCCATACGGATGGAATTTTTCCCGCTTCGAGCGTTTCGAGCAACGGCAGGTCTTCGGTCAGGATAATCCAACGCTCTTGCGAGCCTTCGATTGCCACGGGCGCGATCACGTTCTGTTCGTATAGTGCAGACAGGCGTTGGCTAGCTTCCTCCGGTTTGACTGCCCGCTGGATGTCGTCCGAGAAACTGGCGCGCCATCTCTTTTCGCGCATCAGGCCGAGAAAGGCGATGTTCTTGCGCGCGAAGTAGGCTTCGGCTTCCTGTTCTGTGGCGGCGTAGTCGAATTCGGGCGGTGCGACGCGCTCGCGCAGGTCGTAGTAACGGTCGAAGCCCTGGCGATGGTGGATCATGGTTTCACCGGTCAACCACAGGTAGTAGAGGGCTATCGAGGATTCTTTGCGGCC
Source organism: uncultured Anaerolineaceae bacterium (assembly GCA_964560935.1). Lineage (GTDB taxonomy): Bacteria > Chloroflexota > Anaerolineae > Anaerolineales > Villigracilaceae > JAABUE01. The sequence goes on from CAZLOC010000124.1 coordinate 8,658, forward strand.
GCGATAATTTCCCGAAACGGGAGCAGCTTTGAAGTCCCGGTTGCCGCGCGGACCGTTCGTTCGCAGTTCGTCGCGCAGGTAGTCCAGCAAGTCTGCATGGTTGTGGACAAAATCAGGTCCCCAGCGTCCGTGCTCACCGCGCCGACGCATGTGCAGCCGCCAGTAGGGTAACTCGGACATGGGATACACGTAAAGGCTACCGCCGTAGTCGAAGAAGCGGCGCTCGTCGTAGGTCACCTGGTAGAGATGCTCGGGACGATACTCGAGCACGCGGCCCCACAGGGCGATGTCTTGACTGCGGGCGATGACGTTGAGCGGGTCGAATTGCAGCGCTTCCATCTGGTGCAGAGCTGCGGTCACGCTATCCTTGCCCCTGAAGCGGCGACCGGGCCAGAGGGCTTGCACCCCGAGGATGAAGCGCCGGGCAGTGCGTTGCGAGATGGAAATTGGGTTCATGGTTTATTCTCGGAGGGTGTAATTATCCCATTAAATATATAAGGGCGGACTGATGTCCGCCCCAGGAATCCCCTTATTTTTGGGTCAAGTTTTCAGACAGGTGTTAATCAGAAACATTAAGCAAGAGTTGGATCGCTTCTTCGGCGATGGCATGCAACAGGCGGATGGGGTATTTGCGCTCGATTTCCTTGAATATCTCAGGGACATCCGCCTCCGGCATGCCGTAGATACTTGTCAGTTCAAACCGGCCCAGTTCCTCGCGCAAACTGAAAAGCAAAAGCACGTCTTTCCAGATGCCCTGATTCAAGTCAAGCGGCCAGTTCAGGTTTTTATAAATGCGGGTAAGCCGTTCCTGGATGGGAGTGAATTCTTCATCGAGAGTATCCCAGTGTGGATCAACCTTGCTTCCCGCAACGTTGACATAACTATCAATTGCCAGGCAGGCTCTCGATAAGGCCTTGGCCGGCAGGTAATAACGGGTCTTTTCAGATGGAAGACTGACCTGTGCCTCTTTCATCCAATAGATGCCCATCAGGTACTCAAAGCCGGGATTACGCCCGAGAGTTGCGGTTGGTGCGAAATTCTGTGTCATTGTTAACCTGTCACTTTCTTCTAAAGATTAAGACCGATAATTCGTCGATGTGATAACAATGCTGCATTAACAAGACAGGGAAAAGGCAAAAAGGTAACGCAATTTT
>CAZLOC010000125.1:0-9804 GCA_964560935.1 uncultured Anaerolineaceae bacterium
GCCCTTCTTATCGATCACCATTAAGGTATGGACACCCTCATCACGCATACGCTGGAGGCCGTCTTTAACTTTGCTCTCCCTCGTCACTACCCATGGCATGAGTTCGAGTACTTTCACGGACAGGTTGCTTGAAAACGACGAAACAATCGGGCTTTGTATTAGGTAAATTAGTGGCATGGTTCCCTTCCTTTGAGTGGTAGAAAATTTTGGTAATATATAACAAATTTTGTCTGATTTGTCAAGAAAAATTCGAACCGGTCATCTCAAAGGCAAGCATCTCAAGCTCCTCGCCCAGCAAATCCGCCTGTATTACACGCGTGTAATACAGGAAGCGCGAGCCGTTAAATTTCTTTCGTATCGCCGTGCCAGAAGGTATGGAATGGGATGCCACCGGGTTTGAGAATCCCCGCCTGCCTGCGGAAGGATTCTGCTAACTCCTCCCGTGTGAGATGTATGATCGCTTTGTTGGAATAGGTACAGTCGAATTTTCGCTCTGTCACCAGCGTGACCACGTCACGCTATAACAGGTCTGCATCTGGATGCGTTTTGCGGAACCGTTCGAGAAAAACGTTCGAACTGTCCGAGCCGGTGGCCTGGAAATGTTCGCTCAACAGGAGCAGGTCTTTGCCTGGTCCCATACCCAATTCCAGCACAGTCGCGCCTTTTGGGAGCATCCCTTTCAGCAGGTCAACGAAAACGCGTCCATCGTAGCCTTCCGCCATGCGGGTGTATTCTTCCACGTTCTTTTTGTCGTTGTAAAAGCTCATTGCGCCGTATTACCTCCGTCTACCAATAACAAATGCCCGGCCATAAAGGACGAATCATCGGATGCCTGGAGTTGCCTAAACGATGGTAACCTCCGCGCCCTCGTAGCTCGTTTCCAATTCAAAGACGCGCGCGCTCAACCCGGCGGACTCAAAGGCCCGTTTCATCGCCGCTCCGATGTCCCCCTTCTCTCTCGATGAAAAGGCGATCAGACCTGGACCGGCTCCGGAGAGCGCCACGGCCGCTGCGCCGGCGTTTTTCCCGGCTTCGAGGGCGGCGATCGCTCCCGGGATGAGCGGCAGGCGGTAGGGCTGGTGCAAGCTGTCTTTCATGGCGATCCCCAGTAGTTCCAAATTGCCTGTGCGCAAGGCCTCGGTCACCAGCACGGCGCGGCTGATGTTATAGATGGCATCCTTGCGCTCGACCTGTTTGGGCAGGATGGCGCGCGCCTGTTTGGTCGGGAAGTCGAAATTGGGCAGGGCGATCGTGGCATGTATCGATCCGTGGTTGGCCCTGGCAGGCAACTTCATCGAAACCACCCGGTTTTCGTAGACAATCGAGGCGACCAGGCCACCCAGCATAGCCGGAGCCACATTATCGGGGTGGCCTTCGGTCTCGATGGCCAGTTTCAGGATTTCCTCATCCGTCAAGGGATTGCCCAGCAGGGCATTTGCACCCAGCATACCGGTCAGCATGGCTGCGGAACTGGAGCCCATCCCGGAGCCAAGCGGCACGCGGTTGACGCAATCGATGTGCAGACCCTGGCATGGTTTCCCAACCAGATCATAGATTTGCAGGGCGGCCTCTGCGATGGCGTTATCGGCGTTGGTAGGAATCTTCCCCTCGCCCTCACCACAGACAGTGACGGTTATTTTGTTGTCATCGGTGTAGACAAACTCGGCCTCGTTCCATAGATTTAACGCCAACCCCAGGGCATCGAAGCCGGGACCCAGATTGGCGGTTGTTGCGGGGACTTTTACGCGTATTTTCATATTATCCATCCTGTAGGGGCAACCCTTGTGGTCGCCCGGGCAGGGACAAGCCCTGCCCCTACGATAATATTATTTCCTCCAGCGCCTCCAACCTCGGCGCGACGACCAGCGGCTTTTGCATGGACCTCGTGATGATGTCCGGGTCTTTCAAGCCGTGCCCAGTGCAGATGGCCACGATGCGTTTGCCTTTAGACTCCAGCTTTCCACTGGCAATTTCCAGCGCCAGCCCGGCCAGCCCGGCAGCCGAAGCCGGTTCCACCCAGATGCCTTCCAGATTAGCCAGCATTTTTTGCATTTTCAGGATTTGCTCGTCGCTGGCAGCGATGATACGGCCTTTGGACTCTTCTGCCGCCTGCAAGGCCTGTTCGCCGCGCGCCGGTTTGCCGATACGGATGGCGGTGGCGACCGTCTCCGGCTTTTCGACCGGATGTCCCAGTACCAGCGGCGCGGACCCGGCGGCCTGCACGCCCAGCACTTGCGGCAGTCCCGTTGACTTGAATTCGTTGTATTGCTTGAAACCAGCCCAATAAGCAGTAATGTTGCCCGCATTGCCCACCGGCAGGCACAGCCAATCGGGCGCAGACTCAAAGTCATCGCAAATCTCGAACGCAGACGTTTTCTGTCCCTCGATGCGGTAGGGGTTGATCGAGTTGACCAGGGCGATGGGGTACTTGTTCGTAATTTCCACGACCATCGTCAGCGCATCATCGAACGAACCATCGATCTGGATGACTTGCGCGCCGTACGCCACGGCCCCGGCCAACTTCCCGGCGGCGACCTTGCCCTGCGGGATGAGCACAATGGATCTCATCCCGGCGCGTGCGGCGTAGGCGGCAGCCGAGGCAGCCGTGTTCCCGGTCGAGGCGCAGATGACGGTTTTCGCCCCCCGTCCCGCCGCTTCGCTGATAGCGGCGGTCATGCCACGGTCTTTGAAGGAGCCGGTCGGGTTGAGTCCCTCGTATTTGACCCAAAGGTCGAATCCGCCTCCCAGTTCGCGAACCAGGCTCGGGGTCGGGATAAGAGGCGTGCCGCCCTCTTGCAGGGTTACACGTCCGGTGTGGGGCGGCAAGTCGAGCATGCTTCCGTATTTGGCAAGCAGTCCGTTGTTGGTTGGCATAAAGCGCTCCTGGCAAAAAAACTCCGAAGCCTCCGGCTTCGGATGCAGCAATAATCCGTTCCCGTGGAGGCAGTTAATCAGGCATGGTAGTTGCGCGAACTTTGCGGGCGGAGGGATTGCTGTGTGTCATCATCATTATCCCTATTGTAAAGGATAATGAAGGGAAGGGGACAGTTTTTTGTGACTTTTTTATGAGTTCTACGGAGGGCTCTTATGATAAGATTGCGGCCATGGATTTTTCCAAGATCACAGAGGATTTATTCATTGGCACCACCCCTTCGGCAGGGGATTATGGCCTTTTGCATGATTTGGGCGTGCGCCTGATCATCAACATGCGCTGGGAGCATCGCTTGCGCCCCGACACGCACGCGGAGCCGTTGTCCCTTCTCTGGCTGCGGACGATTGACAGTCCCTTTTTCCCAATCCCGATGCGCGCCTTGCAGCGCGGAGCGCGGGCTGCGCTGAAGACCATTCGCGCCGGGGGGAAGGTTTATGCCCATTGTGCAGGTGGACGGCATCGCGGCGTGGCGATGGGCGCAGTTGTCCTGATCGCGCAGGGACACAGCCCGCAAGAGGCCATGGGGTTGATCAAGGCCAACCGCCCAGTCGCAGACCCTGGCGCTTTCTACATCCGCAACCGCATTTTGCGTTTCGCGCGGCAGTGGGAGATAGTCTAATCCTCGCTGGGCGGAGTGACCAACGGGAGCGTAGTCGAAGTGTCCCTGCTCGGCCGCCCTTCGACTACGCTCAGGACGGAAACCAAATAAACAAAAAGCGACGCACTTTGCGTCGCTTTCATGTTTCAAATTTTCTAATCCTGACTTGCTCAACCACCTGTTTGAAGCCGTCTCATTTCCAGGCTCAACGCGAAGCGAGGAAGTAATTGAAAATGGGTCACTTTTTTTCAGGCGACCCATTGTTTCGAAATTACTCTTCTGCCGAACCAGCTACTGTCTTCTTACTGCCCTCAATGGATTGCAATGCCAGATAGCGCTCACCGAATTTTTCGATGTTGACAGCTTCATTATCGTACTGCTCATAGTGACGTTCTTCGTCAGCCACGAGGTCTTCGAAGATTTTGCGTGAGCCAGCGTCGGCATTGGCAGAGCATTCATTGGCCCACAGGTTGTAGTCCCTGGCGCTTTCCTCTTCCATCTTTCGAGCCATTTCGAGCATCTTCTTTACTTCTTGAATTTTTTGCACTTCCGCAGAAGCGACCATTCCAACATCCCCGCCCAGGAACAGAATCCTCTCGGCGCAGTGTTCGATATGTCCCATCTCCTCGATGGCGGTTTTGATGAACAAACCGGCCAGCAGGTCGTATCCCTGGTCTTCGCAATGGAAGTGGAAATACATATATTGGTGAACAGCAGACAGTTCATCTGCAACCGCTTTGTTTAGTAGTTCAATGCTTTTCTCGTGCATGGTATGCCTCCTTAAATTATTTACTGGTATTTTTTTGATAACTCAATTATAACCAAGTTGAAAGCATAAGGATAAATGAATGGAGATTATTTTACGTTCCCACCTTGCCCGCTACCCGGCTATGCAAATTCAGGATGTGTACAAGCTCATGCATCAGGCGGCCATAGGCAGTAAACATGCTATCTCCGACCTTGAGTCAGCACGAAACTGGCTTACCCGTGAACTGGCAGAAATGGGTGAAGGCCCACCGGAACCAATGATCGACTCAATCTCTACCGACAGTGGAATTGTGCGGATTCACCTGCGTCCATTTGTCGTGGCTGGGCACGACCCAGGTTTGCTGTTGGAGGCCTTCATCCGTACGGCGAATGAATATCTTGGCGATGTTCGTTTGCTCGAAGGATATTGGCAGGCCGCTGTAGCTTTAGATAAATTCCCCGCTGCAAAGATGGACGAATTTATTCGAACCATGAAAGCGCAAATTTATCCAGCTGTTCACCATTCCTCCGAATATGAGAAGTTATATCGCCCTGCCTATCGCATTGTAGTGCTTGCGTTTTGTCCGTCTACATGGTTGTAACCACATTGACAAAATGCCCCTGCAACAACTTTAACGTGAAACCCCTCTCTCGCATCTGAAAGAGGGGTTTCGCTGATTGCTGAAAGCTAAACGCGAAAAGCTAATCATCCATATGCTCGATGATCGCATCGCCGAACTCGGAGCATTTGAGCAGCGTGGCGCCATCCATCAGGCGCTCGAAGTCGTAAGTCACAGTCTTGGCGGCGATGGCGCCTTCCATGCCCTTGATAACCAGATCAGCGGCTTCGCTCCAGCCCATATAGCGGAACATCATCTCGCCAGAGAGGATGACCGAACCAGGGTTGACCTTATCCAGGTCGGCGTATTTGGGCGCGGTGCCGTGCGTGGCCTCGAAGATGGCGTGGCCGGTCTCATAGTTGATGTTGGCGCCCGGGGCGATACCGATTCCACCAACCTGAGCCGCGATCGCATCCGAAATATAATCGCCGTTCAGGTTCATGGTGGCGATCACATCGTAATCACGCGGGCGGATGAGCACGAACTGCAGGGACACATCAGCAATTGAATCTTTGATGAGCAGTTTCTTCTTCCACTGGCCATTGCCATGCGTATCCCAAAGCTTCAGGGCTTCTTCCACTTCCTTCTTAATATCATTTTGCTGGTCAGGCGACATCATGTCGAAGCCGGGATCGATCATTTTGGCATTCTCTTCGATGGTTATCTCCGGGTCGGCTTCTTTGTTGCCTAGGATCCAGCTCTCGCGCTCGGTGACGATCTGATCACGAAATTCGCGTTTGGCCAGGGTGTAACCCCAATCCTTGAACGCGCCCTCCGTATATTTCATGATATTGCCTTTGTGGACAAGGTTCACGTTCTTGCGCTTGTTTGCCAGTGCCCATTTGATCGTGTCTCGGACGAGGCGTTCGGTGCCTTCAACTGAGATGGGCTTTATGCCTATGGCTGCTGTTTCGGGGAAGCGGATCTTCGCATATTCCTTTGGGAAGGCTTCTTTATACATAGCTTTGAATTTCTTGTTGCCCTCCGTGCCATATGGATGCTCAATGCCTGTATAAATATCCTCCGTGTTCTCACGGAAGACCACCATGTTGACGTATTCGGGGTGTTTCATGGGCGAGGGTACGCCATTGAAATAGCGTATCGGTCGCATGCAGACGTACAGATCAAGCAGTTGCCGTAATGCGACGTTTAAGGAACTGAAACCGCCTCCAATGGGCGTTGTGAGAGGTCCCTTGATCCCGACCAGAAATTCCTTGAAAGCTTTCTCGGTCTCATCCGGAAGCCAGCTATTGAACATCTTGAACGACTTCTCGCCTGCATAAACTTCCATCCAATGGATCTTGCGTTTACCGCCGTAAGCCTTCTCTACAGCCGCATCGAACACGCGCACAGAAGCGCGCCAGATGTCTCGCCCCGTTCCGTCGCCTTCCACAAACGGGATAATCGGGTTGTCAGGGACCTGTAGTTTGCCGTCCTTGATGCTGATCTTTGCCCCGTCTGCGGGGACCTTTACATTTGTATATGCCATCCTGTTTCTCCTTTGGAAAATTCGGGCGGATTATAGCATACCCTTTGGGTATAGCATGCCCTTTGAGCATAGCATCCGCCCTTAATCAAACTTCAGTGACGATTGTCACAAGAATGCCTCTATTTTGAGGCAGTCGCCCCGGATTCGTTACATTATACCCTTGACAATATCTGGGGGTCGCGTAGAATTACGCCCGATATGTGTGCATCCCTTGTCTTTCGAAAAGATAAACAACGCATCATTCCAGCCCGAACCTGTCATCATTATCGAAGCCCTGAGAGTCGCTTTTAGCGGCTCTCTTTTTTTGTGCCTGCAGATGGCTTAATCTGTATAATGAAATTATGCTCAAACTCCCCGGCTTGATCGACCCACATGTCCACGTGCGCGAACCCGGACAGACCCACAAAGAAGATTGGGACAGCGCCACTGCTGCCGCCCTCGCAGGCGGGATCACGATGATCCTGGCAATGCCCAACACCAGACCGCCCATCTTCGACGCCTCCACCCTGGACCTGGCGCTTGCTTCCGCTAAGCTGAAAGCGCGCTGCGACTATGCCCAGTTCCTCGGCGCGGGGCCCGAGAATGCTGACATTGCCTCCCAACTTGCCCCACACGCTGCCGGCCTGAAGATGTATCTCGACTCGACTTTTGGCGAGCTGCGCCTGGACGACATGATGCTCTGGATGCCACACTTCGAGCAATTCCCGAAAGATTTGCCGATTGTCCTGCATTCAGAATCCAGAACGATGGCTGCGGGGATTTTATTCGCCGCCATCTACGACCGACCGGTTCACATCGCGCATATCTCGCTCAAAGAAGAAGTCCTGCTCATCAAAGCCGCCAAAGAACGCGGCCTCAAAGTCACCTTCGAAGTCTGCCCGCATCATCTATTCCTAACTTCTCCCTCCCCTAAACCCGAAGGATTTGGGGGAGGGCCGGGGTGGGGGCGTAGGGAAGTAAGACCTCGCCTCGCCACCCAGGAAGATGTGGATGCCCTGTGGGCCAACCTCGATGTGATTGACTGCTTCGCCACCGACCACGCCCCACATACCCTCGCCGAAAAAGACTCCGACGATCCGCCGCCCGGCTTCCCTGGCCTGGAGACGATCCTGCCATTGCTGCTTACAGCAGCAGACCGTGGGCAGTTGACCATAGACGATATTATCTTACGCATGTACACAAATCCTAAAAAGATTTTCAATCTCCCCGACCAGCCCGAGACCTGGGTCGAAGTGGACGAGAACGCCGTCTACGAAATCCGCGCCGCCGACCTGCACTCCCGCTGCGGCTGGACTCCTTTCGAAGGCTGGCAGGTCAGGGGGCGTGTGACGCGGGTTGTCTTGCGCGGGCAAGAGGCGTATAAAGATGGGCAAGTGCTGGCGGAAGGGGGTTTTGGGAAGAATATGAAGGTATAGGATTTACTAACATGAGAGCGTTCGGTAATTCAAAGCATTCCCTTTCTACATGTCATTCTGAGCCGTGTAGCGGCGAAGAATCTCAGATTATTCAGGGAACTTTTACCAGAATGCGAGATTCTTCGCTCCCCGGTCGCTCAAAATAACATCTGGTGCTTGGCAGTTGGTATGAAACATTACTTTGAGAATGCGAGTAATTACCGAACGCTTTCTAACATAATTAAGACTAACAGAGAGGTGTGAAATGTCTGATACTTTGATAGGAGTAATTATCGGCGGAGTCCTTGCTAGTGTTGTGCCCATCATCAGTCTTTTTCAACAATATGGTCAATGGAAAAAGGAAAAGAAATTGATGTACCTTCAACAGGAAAGGGAGCGACTTAGAGAACTTTATACAAACAGTTACAAAAAAATAATAGAAGAGACAGTTCTGGAAAAAAACACCCCCGAATTTCTTTCAGAGATTCTGTTTTTACTACCTGAAAAAATCAGGATGGAATTTATGACCTTTCGGAGTAATGCCAAGACTATTCCTGATGACAAAAAGGTTGAATATCTTTTTGTATTATCCGACCAAATGAAAAAATCATTGGATGATATCGACAGACAAATAGAAATAATACTAAATTAGAGCCTTCTATCAAGATTTGCTGGAGAACATACGCAATAAACGGCTAGCAGACTGAGGGCTGTTTGAAGTGAGCGGAGAAAACTTGCAGCCAGAAACATGTGAATAAACGGGAGCTGTTTTCAGCTAGAATCCGCTCCCGATCCTGGTCTCGATACGCCCCGAGAAACACGGGGATACTCGACCACCGAACTAAAAAACTAACCAACTACCAAACAAGGAGACTAAATATGCCCACTGATCCCCAATCCCCCTACCTGCCCTTTGGCGATAATACGCACGCGCCCTGGTACGGCAAGGACATCATATCCGTCAAGCAGTTCAACCGCGCCGACCTGGAGTACATCTTCGGTGTGGCGCACGAGATGCGCGGTATGGTCGAGCGCGTCGGCACGTTCGACCTGCTGAAAGGCAAGATCCTGGCCAACCTGTTCTACGAACCGTCCACGCGCACCTCGTCGTCGTTCACGGCGGCCATGGAACGGCTGGGCGGCAGCGTCATCCCGATCAACGAGGTGAAGTATTCGTCTGTGTCGAAGGGTGAGAGCCTGCCCGATACCATCCGCACGCTGGAGTGTTATGCCGACGTGATCGTCCTGCGCCATCCTGAAACAGGGTCGGCGGCGATTGCGGCCAAGGCGGCCAGGAAACCCGTGCTCAACGCGGGCGACGGTGTGGGCGAGCACCCCACCCAGGCGCTGCTCGATACGTTCACCATTTTCGAGGAACTCGGCGAGGGTCAGATTGACGGCATGACCGTCACCATGCTCGGCGACCTGAAGTACGGCCGCACCGTCCATTCGCTGGCGCGCCTGCTGACCCTCTTCGACGTCAGGCTCAACTACGTCTCGCCCGACATCCTACGCATGCCCAGGGAAGTGATGGACGAGGTGGCCGCTAAGGGCATCCCACAGTCCGAGTGCGGTTCGCTTGAAGAATGCCTGCCCGAAACCGACGTACTCTACGTCACCCGCGTCCAGAAGGAGCGCTTCGAAGACCCCGCCGAGTACGAGAAGGTCAAAGGCGCCTTCGTGGTCGACCCCGAGATCATGAAAGCCGCCAAAAAGGAGATGATCGTCATGCACCCCTTGCCGCGCGTCGGCGAGATCAGCCCCGACTTCGACGACGATCCCCGCGCTGCCTACTTCCGCCAGATGGAGTACGGGTTGTACGTTAGAATGGCGCTGTTGGCGATGGTATTAGGAAAAGCTTAGTGCCGCGTGCGGAGTGCGGCGTGCGCACGTGGCACGTCGCACCTCGCACTTCATACACTGGAGAATCATGGAAACCTTCTTTTCTTTTCTCGAAAAACGCGTCGATGACTGTTCCTCGCTGCTGTGCATCGGACTCGACCCGCACGTCTCCGATCTCCCAA
>CAZLOC010000126.1:0-9768 GCA_964560935.1 uncultured Anaerolineaceae bacterium
GATTCCGCCCTACACCGCATCGCCGAAGCTGTGGATGCCATCTCCAGCACGGCTGCCAGCCACCAGCGCACGTTTGTCGTCAAAGTGATGGGACGTAATTGCGGTTATCTGGCTTTGATGAGCGCTCTGGCGACCGGCGCGGATTGGGTGCTGATCCCCGAAGCGCCGCCGGACGTGGATGACTGGCAAAAGGTCATGGCAGACCGTTTGCGTGCCGGTCGAAAGGCAGGACGGCGCGATAGTATCGTCATCCTGGCTGAGGGGGCGCATGACCGTTATGGGAATTACATTGGCAGTTCCGAGGTCCAGAAAGCGCTCGAGGAACTGTTGGGCGAAGAAGTGCGCATCACTGTCTTGGGACACGTCCAGCGCGGGGGACGCCCCAGTGCATTCGATCGCACCCTGGGGACGCTGATGGGATACGAAGCCGCCCTGACCATCCTCAATGCGAAGCCCACTGACGAACCGGTGGTGATCGGTATGAGAAACAATCGCATGACCCGCCTGCCGCTGATGGAATGTATCCAGAAAACCCAGGCGGTAGCCGAGGCCATCGCTGCCAAGGATTACGAACGAGCCATGGAACTGCGCAGTTCGTCCTTCAAGGACGCCTTCCGCACTTTGAAGACGATGGTGCGCGCCCTGCCGCATCCCGTCGAGCCAGGACAGAAGCGCTTCCGCATCGCTGTCCTGCATGCGGGCGCGCCCGCGCCCGGTATGAACACTGCCGCCCGCGCCGCCATCCGGCTGGGGTTGGACCAGGGTCACATCATGCTGGGGGTACGTAATGGATTCGAAGGCTTGGTGGAGGGCGAAGTCGAGGAGATGGAATGGATGAGCACCAGTGGTTGGGCTACACAGGGCGGCTCGTTACTCGGGACCAACCGCCTGGTCCCGAAAGGAAGCGACCTGTACGCTATTGCGCGCGTCATCGAAGACCATAAAATCGACGCATTGCTGGTCATCGGCGGATGGGCCGCCTACGAAGCTGTGCACCTGATGCTGTCAAATCGCCAGAATTACCCGGCGTTCAATCTCCCGATCATCTGTTTGCCAGCTTCGATCAACAATAACCTGCCCGGTTCGGAACTTTGCATCGGCGCGGACACCGCCCTGAACAGCATTGTGGATGCGGTGGATAAGATCAAGCAGTCGGCCGTGGCCACTCGCCGTTGTTTCGTGGTCGAGGTCATGGGACATTATTGCGGCTACCTAGCCCTGATGAGTGGACTGGCCACCGGCGCGGAACGCGTCTACATGCACGAGGAGGGCATCACGCTGCGGGACCTTCAAACTGACGTGGAAAAACTGACCGAGGGATTCCTGTCGGGGAAACGCCTGGGATTGATGATCCGCAACGAATATGCCAATCCGATCTACAATACCAATTTCATTTGCGCGCTGTTCGAAGAGGAGGGCAGAGATGTGTTCGACGTGCGGCCGGCCATCCTGGGCCATCTCCAACAGGGCGGCGACCCTTCCCCCTTTGACCGCATCCAGGCCAACCGGCTGGCGCGTCTGTGCCTGGAATTCCTGATCGAGGAGTGCAACAAGGACGGCAATTGCAGCGCCTTCATCGGCCTGCAGAATGGCAAGATCCAATTCCACGATATGCGCGACTTCGAGCGCATGGTGGAAAGCGCATACCAGCGTCCGCGCGAACAGTGGTGGCTGGATTTGAGACCAATCGCCAGTTTACTGGCCCAACGCGGACCTTCACAGTAGACAGATTAACTGAACAACAGGAGCGGACGGGGTCCGCTCCTGTTGTTTTATCCTGATCATAAAGGGGGCTGCTAATCATCTTAGGCTCAGTCTACCCACAAAGCTAAGGATGTATTCTCGGATTAGCTATACTATTTTCAATCCGTTGCGGCGCTGGCCACTTCCTCCGGGGCAAAGATGACCTCCTCTTTGCCGGTCAACTTCTCGTTCACTTTTGCCACAATCAAGCGCAGGTGCCCTGAGTGTGCGACATAATCCAAGTCATCAGCCGGGACAGCCAGCACCGGGCAAAGTGTGAAACGCTCGATCCAGTTTTCGTAGAGCAGGTTCAGGCTTTTCAGGTAATCGCTCGAGATGGAACGTTCGTAGTCTCGTCCACGGCGGGAGATCCTGTCCATGAGCGTTTCCACCGATGCGCGCAAATAAATAACCAGGTCGGGAGGCGGCAAAAACTCCATGACCGTTTCATACAATTCTTTATATGTCTGATAATCGCGATCGTGGATGTGCCCTTGCAAATACAGGTTCTGCGCGAAGATTTCAGCATCCTCGTACACGCTGCGATCCTGTATCACCGAGTTGGGATGCTGGGCAATTTGATGATGGGCGCGCAGGCGATGGGTCAGAAAGAAAACCTGCGAATGGAAAGACCAGGCCGCCATGTCATTGTAGAAATCGGCCAAATAGGGGTTTTCTGTTACGGGTTCGTAAAACGGCTCCCAGTCTAACTGTTGGCAGAGTCCCTCAACCAGAGTCGATTTTCCCACCCCAATATTCCCGGCTACTGCAACAAACTTCTTCATTAGCCCTCCAGGTTTGAAAAAAGGGCGGGCCTGATTCTCCCGCCCTTTTCTTTTGTAGGTCAGAGATTATTCCGGAATTTCTCCAGCCAGTTCCTTGTCGATCACCTGCTTGAAGACATCCAGCGGCTGTGCTCCGACAACCGCAATGCCGTTGACAAAGAACGTTGGCGTGGAGCGCACACCAAGGTTCAAGGAAAAGTCCATATCTTCCTGGATGAAGTCATCGAATTTGCCACTATCAAGACAAGCATCAAAAGCGCTTTCATCTAGACCAAGGTCAACAGCATATTGTATATATGCGTCACGGTTTAACCCTAATTCATCGCTAAAAAGTTTGTCATGATAAGGCCAATAAGCGCCTTGCTCGTCCGCACAAAGGGATGCAACAGCGGCTGGGAAAGCCTCGGGGTGGATGGATGTCAGCGGCAGATTGCGATAGACAAGCCGTATCTGTCCCGGATAAGCAGCTAATAATGGATCGAGAACCTGGTCACGCCAGCGTTTGCAGTATGGTCATTGGTAGTCGCTGAATTCGACCAGGACGATCTCGGCATCTTCTGGGCCAAGACCGGGGTATCCCTCTGTTGGAATATCATACCGAGTAAAAGAAGGTTCAGCCGCTTGGGCAGCAGGAGTCTGTGCAGGCGCAGCTGCTACCTGTTGAACGGGTATACCGCGGCCCCAGGCCATATAGCCGACTAAAATACCGACGGCAAATGAAAACACAACCATAATCGCGTAGAAGTGGCTGCGCTTGAAAGTAACCATTTCATCGGTTGTGGCAGGTAAAGGCGTATTTTCCATGCGGCGGATTATATCACCATAAATAGTCCGATTTTGTATGCCACTTTTTTAGGGTATGAGACGTATATCCTATGTGGAGGTAAAAATGTCTGAAAACAAACGAAAAATTTCCTGGTACTTGTGGCCGTTTTGGGCGTTATGGAAACTTATCAGCGGGATTGTTGAATTCACTGGCCGCATCGTGGCTGTAATCCTGGGACTGGTCCTCATGATCGTCGGCGTGATTATCAGCCTGACCATCGTTGGCGCAATTATTGGTGTTCCTCTGGCGATAGTGGGATTGCTGCTTACGCTGCGCGGCCTATTTTAAGAAGAGAAGAGCCAAGTTTCTACTGACACTTGGCTCTATCCACTGACCAGGCTGGATACTTAGTCCGCACCCGCGGTATTGATGGGTTTTTGGCTTTGGAGTCTCCTGAAAAACGGGAGCAGGTAGCCAGTCCGGAATGAGGCGAGGCTTTTGCGGATTTTTGGAATGCGAAGAATTAGCAGGATCAGGACAACCAGTCCGTAGATCAACGGCCTGACAATATCGCCTTGCAACTGGAAGATGTCTCCCTTTTTCGATAAGGCAAAGTGTAGAACGGCCAGTGGGGCAATGATGTAAACAGTCTGGTGCAGGCGTTTCCAATTCTTTTTGAGACGGATTTTCCAGGTGTCGAAGGAAGTCGCAGCTAGCGGGGTCAGCAGTAAGAAGGTGATGACCCCAAAGATGATGTAGGGTTTTTCTAGGATGCTCTGGATGATCAGACTCCAGGCCAAGCCATAATCCAGGTCGAGGAAGATCAAGACGTGGATGGTCGCGTACATGAAAGAGTACAAACCGAGAGCGCGGCGGCGTTTGAGCGGCTCTTTCCAGCCGAAAAGGGTGTTGAGCGGCGTACATAGCAGGGATAGTACCAGCAGGGTAATGGCGGCGCGACCGGTGCGTTGCTCGAGGTCCTGGATAGGATTTACCGATAGGTTGCTAAGGAAGTAGTCGACCGCTAGGTGCGCCAGGGCGCTCCAGGCGTAGATGTGCATGATAATTTGTAGAGGGGTGTAGCGTAATTTCTTCATAATTTCACTTTCTCTTCCTGAGCGGAGCACCTCGGGTGCGTAGTCGAAAGAAAAGAAGGCGCTTCGACTACGATTTCGCTGCGCTCAACCTCCGCTCAGCGTGAATAAATTAATAATACTTCGCCAGGTCCATGCCCTCATAAAGGTATGCAACCTGCTTGGCATAACCGTTGAACATGTGCGTGGCGCGGCGTCCCAACTCACCGATGCGGCGCTCGGTATTCTGCGACCAACGCGGATGCGATACCTGGGGATTAACGTTCGAGTAGAAGCCGTATTCGTTGGGGGCGGCGGTGTTCCACAATGTTTCGGGCTGGTAATCTACCAATTCAATCTTGACGATAGATTTGATAGATTTGAAACCATACTTCCAGGGAACGACCAGGCGAATGGGCGCGCCGTTTTGGTTGGGCATCATTTCACCATACAAACCTGTGGCAAGGATGGTCAAATCGTTCATGGCTTCGTCCAGACGCAGACCTTCTTGATACGGCCAGGAATAGAACGGGCTTTTTTGACCGGGCATTTCATTGGGATCGAGGACAGACTCAAAGCGGACATACTTCGCATCTGAGGTCGGCTCGACCTCTTTCAAGAGGCTAGCCAGCGGGAAGCCATCCCATGGAATGACCATGCTCCAGGCTTCTACACAGCGCAGGCGGTAGATGCGTTCTTCCTGTGGGAACATCTTGAGTAGATCTTCGACGCCGTAGGTTTTTGGATTGTTGACCAGGCCGCCGACTTCCACAGTCCAGGGCTCGGTCGTGAAATCTTTGGAAAGGCCGGCAACAGCCTGTTTGTCGGTGCTGAACTCGTAGAAGTTATTGTAATTGGCGATATCTTCGAACGCATTGGCCGGATCACCGAGTTCGTCAGTTTTACCGGCGGATGAAGGAGCGGACGCCCCCGAATCCGGACCCGCGGCCTGCTCGCTGACCTTGGGCGCACATGCAGCCAGTAAAGTCGTACCGGTTACAATGCTTGCGGCCTTGAGGAAGTCGCGGCGGGAGAGATACAGGGATTTGGGTGTGATCTCCGAAGAGAGCACAGGGACGGATTTGAATTTGTCGGTCATGATTTCACCTCGTATCAAGTTCGATGGTCGAGTAGCTGGTGGTTTTCCAGCGTATCGAGACCATGTGGTTTCGATACACCCTTCGCTAGCGCTCAGGGTTACTCAACCACCATTGGTTATGGATAACTTTCTTCCAATAATGCCTGAATAGCAGCTTCTGTCTCTGCATAACGGCCTTCACCGATGTGAACATAGCGGATGTGGCCGCGCTTGTCGATCAGGTACAGGGTAGGCCAGTAGCGGTTCTTGTAGGCTGACCAGGTTTTACGGTCATTGTCCTGCGCCACCGCATAAGGGACATCCAGGTCGATGATGGCTTGTTTCAGGTTGTCAAAGTCTTCTTCGTAGGAAAACTCGGGATAGTGATTGCCAATGATCACCAGACCCTGGTCTTTATATTTGTTGTGCCATTCCCTCAACGAGGGAATTACGTTCTTGCAGTTTATTCAGCCAAAAGTCCACATATCGATGGCAACGACATTGCCGCGCAGGTCAGCCAGTCGCAAGGGTGCGTCCACGTTCAGCCAGGTTTCGTTGGTTAATTCAGGAGCAGGCCCCAGGTCCGGGAGAGATGCGCTGGTCGGCATAGGTTCGGGAGTCTCACTTTCTGCTTCCGAGGTGGCGACCCTCCCGCAGGCGACAAGTCCAAACAGGAGCAGTCCAAAGATCCAAAGTCGTTTCATCATCAGCCTCCTTGATGGTCTGATGATACAAAAACTTCCTTACGAAAAGATTACAAAAGACTGAGAAGTTGGTTAAGGAAGGCTGAAGATAAAACGCGTATCCCCCGGTTGGCTCTCGACGCGGATTTCACCCCCATGCACGCGGACGATGCCCTGCGCAATGGCCAGCCCCAGCCCGGCTCCACCTGTCGCCCGGCTGCGGGACTTCTCGCCCCGGTAGAAGCTTTCGAAGATATTGGGCAGGTCTTCAGGGCGAATGCCCTCGCCTGTATCACAAACGGTCACTTCCACTCCCCCATTTGCTCGCCGCGCCCGCACCTCCACCCTTCCTCCGGGAGGTGTGTGCCGCAGCGCGTTGCCGATCAGGTTGTTCAGCACACGCCCGATGCGTTGGGTATCCATTAACACGGGATCGACATTGGATTCTGCCATGCCTTCCAAAGTGATGCCCTGGCGGGAGGCAAGTTCGGAGAAGGATTCGAGCGTGTCCGAGATCAGGTCCGCCAGGGACGACTCGGCTTTTTCGAGTGGGATGCCGCCTGCATCAAGCTGCGCCATCTGGAACAGGTCATCGATCAGGGCCGAGAGCGAACGCACGTCGCGCTGGGCGGTATTGAGATAGCGTTTGACGGTTTCGGGCTCTTCCACCATCCCATCATAGAGCGCTTCTAGGATGGCGCGTATGGAGGCCAGCGGAGTTTGCAAGTCGTGACTGACCCAGGCGATCAGATCAGTACGCAGGCGTTCGAGCTCGCGCTGCTTTTCGTCCGCGGCCTGGAGTTGGGCGGCCATCTGGTTGAACGACTTCGCCAGCGTGGCTACTTCATCACGCCCGGTGACAGACACACGCGTCTCGAGATTCCCCTGCGCCAGTTTTCCAGCGGCTTTTTGGAGCAAATGGATGCGGTCCGTCATCGTGCTGGAGAGGAAATATCCCAGCGCCATTGCCATGCCCCCGGCGAAGACCAGCAAGACGCTCGCCAGCAACAGATCATGTTCGCTGGCGAACATCAAGCGCGCCGAGAACCAGACGTTGAAAAACGTCAGGATGCTGGAAATCGCATAGATCGCCATAAGCCCCCAGCGCAGGCTGGGCGTCAGTGCGATCCAGCCCAGGCGGTAAGCCAGGTAGCCCGCCAGGCTGGAGACCAACGCCGTGATCGCCAGGAACAGCGCCATCAGCCTCAGTTCGTTCATAGGCGGGGACATCACCAGGTAGAAGATGCCCAGCGAGATGGCAAAAATGGCAAGCACGCCAAGGATGTATCGGATGAATGTGTTCATGGCTCAAATTTATACCCCACCCCCCAGACCGTCACCAGCCGGGTCGGGTTGGATGGGTCGGCTTCGATCTTCTCGCGCACGCGACGGATGTGTACCGTCACCGTGCCGGGGTCGATGTACTCAGCCCCGCCCCAGATGCGGTTCAGCAACTGCTCGCGCGTATAGACCTGCTTCGGATGCTGCGCCAGCAAGTAGAGCATATCGAATTCTTTGGCCGTCAGTGGGACATCCTTTCCGGATACAGTGACCGTTCGACTGGGCGCGTTAATGACCAGATCCCCAAAAGTTAGTGGACGTTCTGACTCAACCGGAGCCTGCTCCCGTTTCATACGCCGCATCACAGCCCGTACACGGCTGACCAACTCCTGCGGGCTGAAAGGCTTGACCACATAATCGTCCGCGCCCATTTCCAGCCCCGCGATGCGGTCGATCTCCTCGCGGCGCGCGGTCAGCATGATGATGGGTACATCGGAACGGTCACGCAGCCAACGGGTCAGGGAAAGACCGTCGATTTCAGGGAGCATCAGGTCCAGGATGACGAGGTCAGGAATTTCCTTTTCCAGCATCGTCGTGGCGATCTTGCCATCCGCCGCGGTTTGCACTTGAAATCCGGCGCGTTGCAGGTACAGTCCCACCACCTCAGCGATGCTGGGTTCGTCTTCGACAACAAGGATCATTGGTTCACTCATGGGGCCCTCACTTGTTGTAATCATACCCTGATTTGAACGGGGGAAGAAGTTACGAATTTCTTACGGGAGTGTTCAGAAATCGTTAAGGAAAATGCAGAGATTTCGTAAGACACTGTGTTTATCATTCGGTCATCTTATAATCACTTACAAGGAGAGAACATGAAACCCCGTAATACTTTGCTTAGTCTTGTAATCTTTCTGGCCGTCCTGCTAACTGCTTGCGGTGGTGCAGCTACCCCTGATGCAATGATGGAAAAGCCAGAAGATGCCATGATGGAAGAAAAGCCCGAAGAAGCGATGGCAGAGCCGACCCATGATGCCATGATGGACGATACAATGTCCACACCCGAAGCAATGATGGAAGACAAGGGCGAGGGAGAAATGATGGAGTCTCCTGCTTGGTTCAGCGCCACCCTGACAGATGCCCGCACCGGCCAAACCTTCAGCATCAACGACTTCAAAGGCAAGGTTGTGCTGGTAGAAACCATGGCAATCTGGTGCTCCAACTGCTTGAAACAGCAGGGGCAGGTCAAGGCTTTGCATGAGCAACTCGGCGCTCGCGATGACTTTGTCAGCATCGGTCTAGATATCGATCCGAACGAGAATGCCGAAGCGCTCAAAGGTTACGTGGAAAACAAAGGCTTTGATTGGTTGTATGCTGTGCCTTCTGCAGATGTTTCCCGTGAGATCGCAGCCCTCTATGGCGACCAGTTCCTAAACCCTCCGTCCACACCCATCGTAGTTATCGACCGTCATGGCGATGCCCATCCCCTACCGTTTGGCATAAAGAGCGCGGATGATCTAATGCAGGCTATTCAACCTTTCCTGGACGAGAACATGTAATCTGAAATGTTCGTTGGGGTCTCACCTGTGCCGCGCAGGTACAGGTAGACCCCTAACGAGCGGAGGTTATTTATGGAAGCAATCTTCACTTCACTCACTCTTGGCCTGCTCGCAACGACCAGTCCTTGTGTATTGCCGCTTTACCCTGGCTTCCTGGCCTACATCAGCGGCGGGCAGGAAGGGTTGCAAGGCAAGGCGGGCCGCTATCTGCTGGGTTTCTTCGTCCTGGCCGGTGTGCTGACCATGATGCTGGCGCTCGGGGGAATTATCGCGTTATTATCGGTTTCAGTTGGGCAGGCGCTTTCTGTGATCATCCCTATCGCAGATTTGATCATTATTTTGCTGGGCGTTCTTCTTCTGCTGAACATCAACCCCTTCAAAACCTTGCCACAAATCCAGGTACCGCTGCTTTCGCATCCCTTTGTAAATGCCTTTGTCTATGGCCTGCTGTATGGACCCATTGCTCTGCCGTGTTCAGGTCCGTTAGTGGTCAGTATCTTCGCTCTGTCCCTGACAGCGGCTGAATTTTTCAGCAAATTGAATATCTTCTTTTGGTTTGGAATGGGGTTTGGGATACCGCTCCTGGTTTTGTCCTTCTTCTCAGGCGCAGCCCAGCGCTGGATCACACGTCAATTTGCGCAGCGGGCGAGGTTGATCAATCTGGTCAGCGGGCTGCTACTGGTAGGTGTGGGAATGTACGACCTGGCCATCAATTGGGAATTAATTGGCGCATATTCTAGCTGATCAGCCGAAATAATGATTTTCGGTCAACACTGCATAGGATATTTGTGGGGCACTCACCT
>CAZLOC010000127.1:0-9733 GCA_964560935.1 uncultured Anaerolineaceae bacterium
GCGGTCAGCGCGTGCCCGGCATAGACATAGATCAGATCAAAGCCCGCCCGTTTGGCGCGCAGCGCGGCGGCGCGATGCCAGCGGCGCAGGTTACGGATATCTTCCTTGTCCATGCGGCGGGTTTGAGCAGGGTCATAGCCCGTCCCGCCTAGCGTGCCCATCGACGAGGCTGATAACGGCGGCACGCGCGTGTACAGGTTGTTGGCGTCCAGCCCGTTGTAGGCCAGTTCGACCCCCGCCAGCGCGCCGTGGGCGTGCACCGCTTCAGCCATCAGCGCCAGCGCCGGGATGTCAGCATCGCTCCACAGGCGGCCCTCGAAATACGGCGACAGGTCGCTGCTGTGGTGGATCTCCACTTCCTCGGTGCAGACCACGCCCCATCCGCCCTCGGCCTTGATGCCGCGCATAGCTGCCAGCCCGCGCGGCATACGGTGGCCGAACCCGTTGCAGTGGGGCACTTGATAAAAACGGTTGGGAGCAGTCACCGGTCCGATTCGAACCGGTTCGAAGAGAATGTCATAAGGGGAGGGCATGGCTCTTCTCCTGTGGATTGGGATGGGGATACTATACCCGCTCTTTATCCCGCGTCAATGGGCGAATTTCCTGGCCACGCTCAATTTCATCAGTGCCTTCTTTCCCCCAGCAAACAATCACCCGACTCGATGTTACAATGTAAGGGATGGCCGACAAAGCCATCCCTCACACTATTTCGATGGGACACAACATGAAAAAACAACTATTCTTTCTCCTCACACTATCCCTGGTTGCCACGATGATTTTTTCCGCCTGCGGTTCGTCAGATCCGGCTGCCACAAAATCTCCAACCAAGACAAAGACAACCCAAGCCACGGAACCAGCCTCCCCTACTTCTACACCCGATCCCTGTGCGCCGGAGAATCTGCCTGCAGAAGTAGAAAAGGTACACAAACTTATGCGCGAGTTCGATGACGCCTCCCTGCTGGCTTCCAATACACCGATCGAACAACTCAACCCCAGCATCGCAGACTTGCAACGCATCCGCCGTGAGGCGGAAGATCAGCCTGTTCCCTCCTGTCTTGCTTCCTTGAAACAATACCAACTGGCACACATGAACACAGTGATCAACACCATGCTTTACATGCTAGGTTATCAAGGTAATGATGCAGACAAGGAAGTACTTAACCAGGGTATTGCACTGGCGCGCCAGCAGCACGATCAATATGTCCTGGAACTGGCCAATGTGCTTGGCTTGACTGTGGTGGCTGCGCCTACCACAGCGCCAGTTCAAGCAACGCCAGAAGCAGGCGCGACGCCACCAGCACCCTCGCCAGTGGTCATCACCAACCCAGGGCCCACTGCAGTCAACCTGCGCAACCAGCCAGACTTGAATGCCGGCACCATCGGCATTTTGGATCTCGGCGCAAGCGCAGTGGTATTGGGCCGTACAGCCGATTCACTCTGGTACCAGGTGGAGTTCCCCGGTCTGGCCGGACAAACCGCCTGGGTATATGCGTCTCTTGTGCAACTTTCGGATCCAGCCGCAGAATTGCCGGTCATTACACCTTGATAAGGCCTCACCCCTAACCCCTCCCCCGATATGGGGGAGGGGGATTTATCAAAAAAGGGTGCGAGCCAGCGCTATGGGCTGCCCGCACCCTTTTTTTGACTCACAACAATCTACTCAACCACCCCCGGCCATCTCCTGCCTGACGGCATGATACAAATTCTCCGCTTTCAGCTCGCTCAGGGTATAACACGGCGCTTCGAGATGATCGGCCAGCTTTTGCGCCAGGCCCTGATCGAAGGCAGCGTGTTCCATGTTAATGACGATGCTACGGACATCCTCATTGGCAATCAATTCGGCAAATTTATAGGACTCTTCCTGCGGCGGCAGGGTGCCGAGCGCCACATTGCCCGCCCCATCGGTCAGCACGATCAACAGTGGCTCCACGTCCGGGTGAATGAATTTCTCGTGGTTGAGTACATCGTTCGCCATCAACAATCCAGCCGAAAGCGGCGTTTTGCCACCCACGGGGATGTCCACGAGCGCCCGCTGGGCCAGTTGAATGCTATTTGTCGGTTGCAGGACCAGGGTAGCCCGATCCTTTTGAAATACGATCAAGCCGACGCGGTCACGGCGCTGGTAGGCATCCGTTAAAAGCGAGAGAATCGCCCCTTTGGTCGCATTCATCCGTTCCGCCACCGCCATAGACCAGGATGCATCCACCAGGAAAAGCACCAGGTTGGCCACTTTTTTAACACGCACCTTGCGTTGCAGGTCGCTTTTCTCGATGGCCAGGGCCATGCGCTTGCGTTTCTCGGTGCGGCGCTTCTGATAGGGAGCCGCCGCACGGAAAGTAGCATCAAAAGCGATATCGTCGGTTCTGTCCCCAGCGGGTCGCGCGCGGATATAACGACCATGTTTGCGGTCGGTTTTGGTCAGGGAACGCCGCCCGGCATGACGGCGGGCTAATTTATCCAGGGGGGTATTGAGTTTGCGCGGCTCGAAGGTCTCGCCGATCTTGACTTTTTGTCCGCCCTCCCACCAGTTGGCGCTGGCGTTGGCAAACACATCCTGCGGCATTGGCTCCGGCTGTCCCGGTGGGGAACCTTCCTCGGCTTCATCCTCAAGCTTTAAGTTTTTTTTTGAGCCTCGGATTCTTGCGGCTGCGGCTCACCCTCATCCGCTTCATTCGGGACCGATTGGCCTGCCAACTGCTCGATACGTTCTTGCAGTTGCTCGGTCGTCATCTCAGCCTGGTGGAAGGGAGTCCGTTTGATGCGGTGCGGGAGGGCCAACTCAGCAGCCAGCGCGATGTCATGATCATTGATGGCTGTGCGGCCTTCAAAAGCAGCCTGGGCGCGCGCGGCTTTGAGGATAGTCAAATCTGCCCGGTGGCCGTCCACATTGAGAGAAGCAGTCAACGCAGCGATGGAGAGCAGGTCGCGGCTGGTATAGGTGACCTTATCGACAATCGTGCGAGCCATCGCAATTTGTTTCGAGAGTTCTTCCTCTTTCGACAGCCATTCTTTTCGGAAGGCTTCCGAATCTTTTTCGAAAGCCAGGTTGCGCTCCATGATCAACACGCGGTCACGCGGCTCACGAATACCGGTAATATCCACCGAAAGCGCGAAACGGTCCAACAACTGCGGACGCAGATCGCCTTCTTCCGGGTTCATCGTCCCAACCAAGATGAAGCGGGCGGGATGTGCAAAGGAGATGCCTTCACGCTCGACCACATTCACGCCCATGGCAGCCGAGTCAAGCAGAATATCCACCACGTGATCGTCGAGCAGATTTACTTCGTCGATATAGAGCAGGCCGCGATTGGCAGAAGCCAGCACACCCGCTTCAAAATGACGTTCCCCTTTTTGAATGGCTTGCTCGATATCGAGCGTACCCACCACACGATCTTCGGTGGCGGAAACAGGCAGGTTGACGAAAGGTGTTGTCCGCTCATAAACGGGCAATTTGTCCCCGTTTGATTCGGCGCGTTCCTTGCATTCCGTACACCAGGTGTGTGGGTTATCCGGGTCGCAACCGAAACGGCAATCCTGTACGACCTTTACACGTGGCAACAATGCAGCCAGGGCGCGCGCCATCGTAGACTTGGCCGTGCCACGCTCGCCACGGATCAATACACCACCGATACGGGTATCAACAGCGTTCAAAATCAAGGCGCGGCGCATGCGTTCCTGACCGACAATAGCGGTAAATGGGTAAATAGCTGGCATGAGTACTCCGGCGGTGATTATAACTTGTTTTTTTAAATGGTCTACCCGGGCAATGCTTTTTTGACAGAAACCGTCCCCTCGGCCTCCGACAGCTTGAGTGCAAAGAACCTGTCTTTCAAATTCAGGAGAGGTTTCTCCATAAGAAAATAGCTCAAACTCGCAACCACAACAGTAAGGGGTAAAGAAATTACAGCTGTAAGCAGTTTGGCAACTGGTTCTTCAAAAATCGGCCACCAATCGCGAATCCGGCCAACAAACCAGATGATAGCCAGGTGATACACATACAGGCCATACGAAATCTTGCCCAGGTATTTCAAAACCTTCGTATCTAAGACGCGATTGAAGAGACCGTCTTTAGCCACCGCAAAGATTGTCACCGCAAACCAATAGTTCAAAATAGAGTAACCCCAAATAAATTGATAGGCGTTGGACATCGAAAAGGGATACCCCAAATCCTGCCACATGCCGAAACTGCCTGTAACCGCATATTGCGCTACAAACCCAATAACAGGAACTGCAACCAAGAGTGCAAAGAACTGTTGTTTTGCTTTTGGGATGGGATAACGTGAAATGTAGGCGCCGAAGGCAAATGCATCAATATGACTGAAAGGGAAAGCATATAATCCCCACACAGCCTCATTCCGAAACCACCATACCAGGTGGAACTTATATGCAAAAAAAAGCGCCACCCGCAAAACCGGACCTAAGGCAATAAACGATAAAAATAACTTTTTAAGATATTTTTCAGGCACCAGAAAGAGCAGCATAGGCCAAAATATATAAAATTGCTCTTCCACCGAAAGCGACCAGAAATGCTCCACGAATTTCTGATGCTCAAATACGGAACTGCCATAGAAGAAATTATAGACATACGCCAGGGCAAAGGGCAATTGCGACTGAAAGAGTTTCATGTAATTTTTGCGATATGGCAGGGTATACAACCATGAGGTTAATCCCCACATCGCAAATAGATAAAAATAATAGAGTGGGAAAATTCGCAAGAAACGCCGCCCGTAGAATTTCACAAAATAATCCCTGGAAGGCAGGCTGGCTTTCATATCCAGCAAAATGTCTGTGATCAGAAACCCGGAAAGGACGAAAAAGAGCTGGACTCCCGTCCAGCCGAAACCCAGATATTCCGTATGAATTCCAAACACCAGAAGGAACGCGATGGCACGCAAACCATCTAACCCAGGGATCATGTAAGCTCCAGCAGCTATCAGTACATCACGAAAGTTGAAAGAATACCCGAATTTAGGGTGCGGAGCAGGCGTACGCCCGCTCCGCACCCTAAATTCGGGCTTCTACCAGCTATTTCGTGAACTGTTGACTATTGAAATACAGATAAGGAGACTTGTCAAGCAGGAAATAAAAAATCCCCGGCGCAACGTCCGGGGATCTCAGGCCTGCTCCCGTTATTCACGGTTACATAACGGACTGGGCCTGCTGATAGAGTTGCTCCTTTAGCTTCATGACATCCCGGCCAACTTTGGAACCGGAGTCGCCTTTGATTTCCTTTGAAATTTTCGCGATGGCATACATCACGGTCGTATGATCACGGCCACCCAGCACCTCGCCGATTTGCGGCAGGGACACATTGGCTTCTTCCCGCAACAGGTACATCGCGATCTGGCGCGGTAAAGCCACACTGCGCGAGCGGTCACGCCCAAGCAGCTTTTCGGCTGACAGGTTGAAGTAATGGGCAACCAGGTCCACTACTTTTTGCGGTTCGAGGTCACCCCGCTGGGGCAACAGGTCAGACAGGGCAACGTCCACCAGGTTGGGGGTCAGGGACGAACCGCTCAAGTCCGCAAAGGCCAGGATGCGGTTGAGGGCGCCTTCCAGTTCGCGGATGTTGGACTGTACCCGTCGCGCAATCGTCTCCAGGATCTCATCCGGGATGAAACGGCCCGTCCGCTCGGCCTTGTGGCGTAGAATCGCCAGGCGGGTCTCCAGGTCAGGCGGCTGGATGTCAGCGGTCAGGCCCCATTCGAAGCGCGAGCGCAGGCGTTCCTCCAGCGTGACCAGTGACTTGGGCGGTCGGTCGGACGAAACGATGATTTGCTTATCCTGTCCATGCAGGGTATTGAAGGTATGGAAAAATTCTTCCTGGGTGGACTCTTTGCCAGCAATAAATTGAATGTCATCCACCAATAAGACATCGATGGAGCGATATTTATCCCGGAAGGCCTGGGTGGTGTGCGTGCGGATGGCATTGATCATATCATTGGTGAACTCTTCCGAAGAAACATAAAGCACGCTCAACCCGCGCGCGTGACAGGCATTCCCAATGGCATGTAATAAATGCGTTTTCCCAAGCCCAACGCCCCCATACAGGAACAGTGGATTGTAGGCGCGAGCCGGTTTCTCAGCCACTGCCAGGCAGGCGGCATGCGCCAGGCGATTGCCAGAGCCGACAACGAAGTTTTCAAATGTATAGCGGGGGTTTAGTGTTAAATTTCGCTGAAGAGACACGGGGGTATCATCATCGCTATGTTCTACCGATTCAACAGACTGGGACATTTCATCATCATTTTGTGCGACGATAAATTTGACCGAGACGTTCGAATCCATTATACCAATCAATAGGCGGTTGACTGTGCTGGCAAGGCGGCTCTCCAACCAATCGCGAGCATACGCATTGCGCACACTGATGGTTAGCTCACCATTATTATGCTTTATTGGACGAGTATCGCGTACCCATGTATCAAATGACGCTCGGGGCATCTCCATCTGAAGTTGTCCTAATACAGATTGCCATGCCTGTTCTACGTTCATAACTGCTCCCTCATCAACGGTTTTAGGGTATGGAGAACTAACCCGCCACGGACTTAGCGGTTCAGTGAGGTATATGCACTTGGTGTTCGATCTTACAGGGGCTTGGGGTAAAGGCAGAAACCCCATCCACAGTTTCAGCGTGCACACATTCTAGCAGAAAAGGAGGCATGATACCAACACGTATGCCCTACGAAACCCTAAAAACTTCTGTTTTTTTAAGGTGAACAAACCTTAAAGAATCATTTTGTACAGGCTACCACTCATTTTTCTATTCAGAACACTTGTTTCAGCCAAAAAAGCTATTGGCCAAAACCAACACCCCTACATATGGGGTTTTTATTCAAATTTACCCATGTGTCCGTATATATGCCTTAAAAAGGGATTCGGTTGACTCTTCAGTATCAACCAGACGTGAAACGCAAAATCCTGGGACTCAATTTCAAGATTCGAAATATTAACAACATATTAAGACGCAGAACTGCGTGGCGCCCAGGCCAAGACCGTGGTGCCCTCATTACGCGTGGAAGAAATATCTACCTCACCACCCACATTACGCGCCCGTGTCTGCATATTCGCCAGGCCATGGCCAAGAGATGTATTCATGTTCGCCATCTCAAATCCCCGGCCGTTATCACGTACTTCCATGAGAACCCGTTCGCTGGTCACCCACACGCTTACTTCCAAGTGATTTGCAGCGGCATGCTTGGCCGCATTTGCCAGTGCTTCCTGGCAAATATGGAACAACGCCAGCGCATGACTTTGCGGCAAATCACCCAGCGGCTCTTTCGGACCGGTGAGCACTGCTTCCGCCAGCGTATGTGCGCGATATTCGCTGATGAGCCGCCGCAGTCCATCCATCAGATCTTCGCCGTTAAACTGGCGTGGACGCAAATCAAGAATGTAAGCGCGCAAATCGCGGATAGTTTGATTCAAATCGCCAATGGCATGCTTGATGCCTTCCTGGGCTTTCTGTGGGTTTTCTTTGACCAGGTGCGAGATATTCTCCAGCGATAGCCCTACCCCAAAAATGGACTGGATGATGCCATCGTGCAAATCCATGCCGATGCGTTCGCGCTCTTCTAACACCGCCAGGCGACGCGCGTTTTGATGCAGGCGAGCATTTTCGATTGCCAATGCCGCCCAGTTCGCTACTGCCGTCAGCAAGCGGATATCACGTTCATCAATGGGATTTTTGTTGCGCGTGGCTACGCTTAACACGCCCACTAAATTCTCACTGGTTTCCAAAGGGATACACGCAATCTGTTGGAATCCGGCCTTCACCACAGCCTCACGCACAAAACGCAAGTCCTTCGTCAGATCATGACTGATAAGCGGCTCTCGGTTCTTGGCAACGATACCTACAAAACCATCGTTTATCTTAAAGTGCGTACGCGTCCAGAATGCCTCGGCAGCCTGCCCGCGGTGCAGAACCAGGCGCAATGTCTTACGATCATCTTCCAGTAAAAAAATTTCCCCGGCCTCCACCTTCATATAGTTCATCACCAGGGCCAGGGTTTTATTCAAAATTTCATCTAATTCAAGCGAACCTGTCAGCGTAGACGCAAAATCATTCATCAAGGTCAGGTCTTCGCTACGACGCGTCAGGGCAACATCACGCTCCTTGAGATGCTGATACAGCCTCGCGTTCTGGATCGCTGCGGCAGCATAGGCAGCCAACATCTGGATGATTTTCTCATCATCCTCATTGAATCCTGCCGCGTCGATTTTATCGGTCAGGTAGATCTGCCCCAACTGCCGCTCGCCCGTACGTATGGGCACGCCTAAAAATGATGTCATCTGGGGGTGATGAACCGGGAAACCGGAACTGCGCGGGTGCTCTTCAATTACCGGCACACGTAACGGCTCCTTTGTATTCATCAACTCGCCGATTAAACCCTTCCCCACCGGCGGATGCGCAATACGCTTCACCTCAGCGTCTGTCATTCCAACAGAAATGAACTTTTCGAGTTTCCCCTCATTATCCAACACCCCTAACGCAGCATAACGAGCTTCGGCCTGTTCACAGGCCACACTTGCGATGCGTTCCAACAGCGTCTCCAGTGAGACATCCTTAACCAACTCCAGGCTCGCCTGGTACAACGCAATCAGGCGTTCCCTTAGCTCCTCACGCGTCAAAAGCATCTAAATTCACCTCTATTAGGACTATTATATCCAAATTTCTGGAGTTTGATAGGTTTTGGCAGGTATCCCCAATAAAATTGTAAGTTGAAGGATGACGGGCAATCCCCGTCTCTTTTTTGAGGAAAGATACATGACGAATTCACGCATCTCCGGCTTTTACAACTTGACGATCGATGAGCGCCGCGTCAAAATTGCGGACGCCTCGCCTCTGACTCCCGAGGACCTGCTCCCGTTTACAGACGGCGGACTCAGCCCCGAAGCCGCCGACCACATGATCGAAAACGTGATCGGCATGCACAGCCTGCCACTTGGCATTGGGCTCAACTTCCAGGTCAACGGCAGGGACGTGCTCGTCCCATTTGCCATCGAAGAACCCTCCGTCGTGGCGGGCGCATCTTTCATGGCCAAGTTGATTCGCGCAGGCGGCGGTTTCCAGGCTACTACTTCCGCGCCCGAGATGATCGGCCAGATGCAGGTGTTGAACCTAGACGATGTCGCCTCTGCTCGCCTGAAAATTTACGAGCACAAGAAGGAATTACTCAAAGAAGCCGACACCATCGACCCCATCCTGAAAAAATTCGGCGGCGGTGCGCGCGACCTAGAAGTGCGCATCATCGAAGACTCTCCTATCGGCCCGTTCCTGGTTGTCCACTTGATCTACGATGTGCGCGATGCGATGGGCGCCAACGCGGTTAATACGGCCTGCGAACGGCTTGCGCCGCGCATCGAAGCCATCACCGGCGGGCGTGTGCATCTGCGCATCCTCTCTAATCTAGCAGACCGCCGCCTGGCCCGTGCGCGCTGTACTATTCCTGTCGAAGACTTGGCCTTTGAAAGTGGTGACGGGTTGGCAACCCGTCAATACGCTGGCGAACAGGTGCGTGACGGCATCATCGAAGCTTACGCCTTCGCCGCCTCTGACCCCTACCGCGCCGCTACGCACAACAAAGGCATCATGAACGGCGTGGATTCAGTGGTCATCGCCACTGGCAACGACTGGCGCGCCATCGAAGCCGGCGCTCACGCCTATGCCGTCAAGAACGGACAGTACACCTCCCTCTCCACTTGGGGCAAAGACACAGAGGGCAACCTCGTTGGC
>CAZLOC010000128.1:0-9717 GCA_964560935.1 uncultured Anaerolineaceae bacterium
GATGACCGCGTTCTGGGTGGCGATCAACGCGTCGCAACAGGCCAGGAACAGGTCACCCTCCTCGGGGCGGCGCATCGGCTTATTGTTCTGCTGGCAGACCACTTCCACGTCCGAGGCGAGGAAGTAATCGTACCAGCGCTGGTAGTCTGCCAGGAAGACCCAGGCCATTGGGGCACGCGCGATGAAGGGTTGGTTGTCGCAGGTGACGGCCAATCTATCCTTGATGCGCTGGTCGGTCACGTCGATGATGGAATAGAGCATCATATTTCCGGCGGTGGGGGCACGCAGGGTGGCCTTGAGGATTGCGGCTTTGACATTCGGCTCGATCTCCCGTTTTTCATAAGCGCGCACGGATTTGCGCTTGAGTAGTGTTTCAATCACCTGGTTCACAGATAGGTTCTCCTTATCAGAGTTTACCTTTTCATTGTATAGCTGTTCCTGTAGGGAGACAAGGAAAACTATTACAGACATGAAAGATTAGAGTTTGATAAGAGTTGGACAAACGTCTTGACAATCTGGACAAAACATGTAAAATATGTAAATAATCCGGACAAAATCTGGACAAAATCTACAGCCCTTAGGAGTACAGAGAAATGAAAACCAAGTTCGCGTTCGTATTTGTTGTTCTTGCCGTAGTACTGGCCGCTTGCGGCCCGCAGGCAACCCCCGCCCCGGAACCCACCCCGATGCCGGAGCCCACGGCCGTTCCCACCGAAGAGCCGGAGATGCCCAAGACCATTGTTGACATCGCCGTGGAAGACGGTCGCTTTACCACCCTGGTGGCTGCCGTACAGGCTGCCGGACTGGTGGATACGCTGAACAGTGAAGGTCCCTTCACCGTATTCGCCCCCACCGATGATGCTTTCGCCGCGTTGCCCGCGGGCACCGTTGAAGGGCTGTTGGCCGATATCCCGGCCCTGACCGACATCTTGCTCTACCATGTGGTAGCCGGTAAGGTCATGGCGGCTGATGTGGTCGGCCTGGACGGACAGTCCGCCGAGACCGCCCTGGCTGGCAAGTCCATCGACATCAAAGTGGACATGGGCAATGTCTACCTGAACGAGAATGTCAAAGTCATCATCACCGACATCGAGGCTTCCAATGGCGTCATTCATGTCATCGATGCAGTGCTGCTCCCGCCCGCTGACGAGGCCATGATGGAGAAAATGGACATCGTTGACACCGCGGTTGCTGACGGTCGCTTCACCACCCTGGTGGCTGCTGTGCAGGCTGCCGAATTGGTCGACACGCTGAAGAGTGAAGGTCCCTTCACGGTCTTCGCCCCCACCGATGATGCTTTCGCCGCGCTTCCTGCCGGGACGCTGGACAGCCTGCTCTTGCCCGAGAACAAACAGCAACTGACCGACATCCTGCTCTACCATGTAGTGGCTGGCAAGGTCATGGCTGCCGATGTGGTCGGCTTGAACGGTCAGTCCGCTGAGACCGCCCTGGCTGGCAAATCCATCTCGATCAAGATCGATGGCGACAAGGTCATTCTGAACGACACCGTCAACGTCATTATCACCGACATCGAAACTTCCAACGGTGTGATCCATGTGATCGACGCGGTGCTATTGCCGCCTCAATAAGTTTGTAAGACTTCTCCTCTGAACGAACAGGCCGCGCAATTGCGCGGCCTGTTCATTCTTTTCATCTTATCTAGGGTGGGCATTTCTCCTCTGGATGTTAACCACAAAGTTGCTAAGTCACAAAGCCACGAATTTACCTTTGTGTTTTGGAGTCTTTGTGACTTGGTGGTTTTCATCAGGCTCACTTGTTTGCAAGAATCTACGACATTTGAATATTCCCATAACAAGCGATTTCTATTATTTCCTGTAAAGCGTGGTATACTCTCGTGCCGCTCCGAAAGGAGCAAACATATCGGTTTTGTAAGTCTCAATTGGCGGCCCGACACTTCTCGGTCGGGCGCTTTTGTTGCGAACAGAATGACTCTTGGTAACTACTCAGGCTGAAGCCTTTGTAGGTAAAGATACCGGAAATTTAGGGGTGGTGGCGTAGACACCACCCCTAAATTTCCGAACTTCTTTCACCGTAGTTGCGACTCGTGTTTATGGGATGGGTCAACTGTTGCTGGCAACAGGGGCATGGCCTGGAAAGGCTGTGCACATGAAAGACCCATCGAAACATAAACAGGAGTTCTGTAATGACAACCGAATTTGATTCTTTGAACCTGCACCCGCAGTTGGTGCAGGCTATCGTTGAGCGTGGCTATAGGACGCCCACGCCCATCCAGGCGGGACTCATCCCGCTCATGCTGACTGGCGCCGACGTCATCGGTCAGGCGCAGACCGGCACAGGCAAGACCGCTGCCTTCGCTCTCCCCATTCTCCAAAATTTAGAGCCCGGCCAAAAGCTCCCACAGGCGCTCGTGCTGGCTCCTACGCGCGAACTTGCCATGCAGGTGGCCGATGCATTCTTTGAATATGGCAAACATCTCGGCGCGCGCGTGCTGGCCGTCTACGGCGGCGCGCCCTATGGCCGCCAGATCACTCGCCTCAACAAAGGTGTGGATATCGTCGTCGCGACGCCCGGCAGATTGTTGGATTTGCTCAAGCGTGGCGCCATCAACCTGCGCCTGGTTAGAACGGTTGTACTGGACGAAGCGGACGAGATGCTTAAGATGGGCTTCATCGAAGACGTCGAGAGCATACTGTCCGAGACGCCGGAGACGCGTCAGACCGCCCTTTTTTCTGCTACCGTACCCGGGCCGATCCGCCGTTTGGCCGACAAGTACATGCGCGATCCGCAGTCCGTCACCATCCAGCGCGAACAGGTCACGGCAGAGATGATCGAGCAGCGTTGCTACCTTGTCAACGAACGTGACAAGCTGGCCGCGTTGACGCGCCTGTTCGAAGTCGAAGAGATCACCAGCGCTTTGATTTTTGCCCGCACCCGCGTGGGTACAGGCGAATTAGCCAACGAGTTGACTGTACGCGGCTTTCCCGCTGAAACCTTGAACGGCGACCTGAGCCAGGAAGCCCGGGAACGCGTACTTTCCCGCTTCCGTAATAATCAAGTCAAAGTGCTGGTCGCCACCGATGTGGCCGCACGCGGCCTGGACATTGACGACATCTCGCACGTCTTCAACTACGACCTGCCCGACGACCCCGAAGTGTATGTCCATCGTGTGGGACGCACCGGACGCGCGGGCAAGACCGGCCTGGCAATCTCACTGGTCACGCCGCGCGAGAAACGTAAACTATCTGGTGTGGAGCACTTTACACATCAGAAATTCACCTACCTGCCCCTGCCGACCGAAACGGACATCCAGCAGAAGCGTGAGAACGAATTGCTGGAAAAGATGAATGTCTGGCTCAATCGCGGACGTTACAAACGCGAACAGGAATTGGTAGCCGCGCTGGTCGAAGCCGGTCACGACCCGCTCGAGGTAGCCGCCGCTGCCCTGAAAATGGCCCGCGCGGATGAGAAGCAGCGCCCGATCGCGCCGGTCAGCGAGGTGAAGAAGGAGGCGCGTGAGCCACGCAAATTCGAGCGTGGGGGTGAGCGTAAGTTCGGCCGCAATGGTCGTCATGAAGGACGCTCCGACCGCCGCTCGAAGGTTTCGCACGAGCAGGGCATGGTGCGCGTTTCGATGAGCCTGGGACGTGCGCATGGCATCCGTCCGGCGGACGTGGTCGGTACGATTGCCTATCACGCCGATATTCCGGGTAACACCATCGGCAAAATCTTCATCGAAGACCAGCACACTTTTGTGGATGTGCCCGAGTCGCTAGTGGGCAAGGTGCTGTCGAAGAAGGTAGATTACAAGTTCCGCAGGCAGCCGGTCACAGTCGAAAAAGCATAAATCATAGAGCCGCTCACGCGGCTCTATTTTTCTGTAATCACAGTGGAAAAAGCTCAACCAAGCTGCCCGCCCTCACTGATCACTGTTTACTGAACTACCCATGCCTGCTCATAAAACGTTCCATGCGATGCAGGGCTTCCTCGATCTTTTCGTACGCTGTTGCATAACAGGCTCTCACGAATCCATCTCCGCCGGGACCGAAGGCATTGCCGGGGACAACTGCCACCCCCTCTTCTTTGAGCAGGGTTTCGGCGAAGGTTTCATCGTCCATGCCGGAGGCCTGGATGTTGGGAAAGGCATAGAAAGCGCCACGCGGCTCGAAGGTCCGCAGGCCGAGGCGGTTGAGTCCGCTGACGATCAACTTGCGGCGGCGGTCGTATTCCGCCACCATTTCCTGCACATGTTTGTCCCCACTTTTCAAGGCCTCGAGGGCGGCATCCTGTGCGGTGGTTGGCGCGGACATAATGGTGTACTGGTGGATGCGCACCAGGCCTTTGATGATGTCGGCCGGCCCGCAAGCATAGCCGATGCGCCAGCCGGTCATGGCGTAATCCTTCGAGAAGCCACCCAGCAAAATGGTGCGGCGCTTGATGCTTTCGTCAAGCGCCGGGACGCAGACGTGTTCGAATCCGTACACCAACCGGTCGTAGATTTCATCCGAGATGATCAGCAGGTTGTGTTCTTCCGCGATCTTCGCCACTTCGAGCAGGGTTTCGCGCTCGGCCACTGCGCCGGTCGGGTTGCTGGGGTAGCCAACGAAGATCGCTTTCGTTTTTGGCGTGATCGCAGCGCGGACTTCATCCGGGGCGAGCTGGAAATTATTCTCGATCTTGCTGGGGATTTCCACCGGCACGCCACCCGCCAGGATGACTTCTGCCTGGTACGAAACGAAGCACGGCGTGGGAATGATCACTTCGTCGCCGGGGTCAAGGATGGCGACCATCGTCAGGTAAAGCGCCTCGGAGACGCCTACCGTGGCGATAACTTCGTTTTCCGGATTGTAAGAAACGCCGTACAGATTTTTCAGGTTATCGGCGATGGCCTGCCTGAGTTCGAGCTTGCCCCAGTTCGAGGTGTAATGCGTCTCGCCGTTTTGCAGCGAGCGGATGCCTGCCTGCAAGATCGGTTCGGGCGTAGTGAAGTCCGGTTCGCCAATGCCGAGCGAAATCACGTCCTTCATGGTTGCGGCGATATCAAAGAACTTGCGGATGCCCGAGGGTTTCAGCCCGGCCACACGCTTCGAAAGATAGTTCACGCTGTCGATTTCCTGCATTGAGCCTCCTAGATTGGTTGGATGATCCATTCATCGGGAACTTCCCGATAGGTCAATTCAAAGACTTGCTTATCGGCCGTCTGCACGCGGAAGCCTCTTTCTGTGGGTCCGCGCCAGCGCGCCAAAATTTCAGCAATTTCCAGCCGCTGCCCCTCCCAAATCAACGAAAGCGGACGCTCGGCGTAGTTCGAATCTGAGCGACACTCGACCAGGTCACGCTTCAAACCGGACCTCGGAATTGTCACCGATATTGAGAGAGGAGGCTTCCTCCTTGTTGGGTTGCCCCTCTACAACGCAGTTACGACCGATCAGGGAATGAGTCAGCGCAGCCTGCTTGATATGTGTTCCCCCCTCGATGATGCTATCTTGGATAACGGCCTGGTTGATCTTGCAATTCGGTCCGATCGAGACGTTTGGTCCGATGACTGCTTCGTTGACTTCGGCAGTCGGATGGATGAAGACCGGTGAGAGGACTTTTACATTTGGACGTTCCTCCGGTTTGGCGTTCATGCGCTTGAGCAGAAATGCGTTCGTTTCCAGGGTAGCGTCGATCGTGCCGGTATCAAGCCATGCCTCCACGCGTTCGACGCGCATCAGGGCGCCGCGTTCGAGCATGATGTTGATCGCGTCTACCAGGAAGTATTCGTTCTTGAGTTGAACGTTTCTTTGCATCTGTTCTTCGATGGCAGCCATCAGGTCTTCGCCGCTTTTGAAGTAATAGCAACCGACCACGGCCAGGTCATTTTCTACGGTCTGTGGTTTTTCAATCAGGCGTTTGACCCAGCCCTCTTCATTGACTTCAGCAACACCAAAGCGACGCGGGTCGGGCACGGCCTTGACCCAGGCCACGCCGTGGCTCTTTTCCCGGTCCAGGAAAGAGAAGTCCGTTTCGATGAGCGTATCAGAGAAGAGCACCAGCATCGGACCGGTCAGATACTGGCGTGCCAGATATAGCGCATGAGATTGTCCCTTCATTTCCCCCTGTACCACGTAATGCGCGCTGATGCCGGGGTAATGCTCTTCAACAAAAGCCGGAATTTGTGTCTCACCCAGATATGGGCCGACGATAAAGATGTATTCAGCGCGGTTGGGTTCGGGCAGCGTCTCGAACAAATCCATCAGATGTTCGAAAGATGTCTTGCCCGCCACGCTGACCAGCGGCTTGGGCTTGCTCCAGGTATGCGGACGCATACGCGTGCCCCAGCCTGCCATCGGGATTACGATTTTCAAGGTCTCAGCCAAGTGATTTCTCCTGTTGAATGTTCAACTCTATTTTACAACATTGTTGTCAGGACGACGCAAAGTACCACAAGCGGGTACGCAGCGCCCTTACAAGATTTTCCGGCAAACCAGAATCCCCTTGCCAATTGGCACAACCAGCGCATCGACTCGCAGATCATTTTCTGCATGTGCAAGGAACTCTGCCAGTTTATCGGCGTGATTGATGGCATTATCCGCTGCCAGGATGCCTCCTGATACAAGATTGGGCACAACTTTCTCGTACACATCCGTATAAACATCTTTCTCAGCATCCAGGAAGCAGAAAGCCACATCCCTGTATCCTGAGATGACTTCGCGCGCGTCGCCATGAATGAGTTGGATTTGCCTGCTCACTTCAGCGGCTTCGAAAGTCTCATCGGCGCGGGCAACCTTTTCTTCCAGGATTTCGAACGTTGTCAGATGGTCGCCACGTTCTTGGCAGGCTAACGAGAGCCATAATGATGAATATCCGCCGCTGGTGCCCACTTCCAGCACGCCGCCTTTCGGTGCGCTGGCGCACAGCAGCGCCAGGAATTTCCCCGTCACCGGCGGGATCTGGCGCAGGCGTTGCAAGTGAGGGGTGCCATCCTGGCGGTCCATTGCATCTTGCGATTCCAGTACGCGCATGCGCTTCAGAATGGGATCGGGGATATTGTGAAACATGTTTTACCTGTAGACGGCAAATCCAAAGATCGCTGCAATGATGACCAGAAAAACGGGGTTGATTTCTGTGGCCGTCAGTAGCGCGAAGGCGACAAGCGCGATCAGCACCTTGTCCCAATTCTGGAACAGGCCGCCACCCCAGCCCAGTTTGCTGACGTTGAAAACGGAGTAAGCCATGCTGTAGACTGTCCACAGCAGCAGGCCGACCACTACCGGACGCACGGCTTTGAGCATGGCGGCCACGTTTGGGCTGTCTTTAATGCCAAAGAAGAATACGATCATAACCAGCATCAAAAGCGTGGTTGGTAATACGGTTCCAGTTACACCCGCGATTGCGCCGGGCAGCCGAGCTAGTTTGTAACCCACAAAGGCAGAAACCTGAGGGGCGATGGGGCCAGGCAAGGCATTACCCACGGCCAGCGCATCAGCGAACTCTTCCGGCGTAACCCAGCCCACGGCGACCGTTTCGCGCTGCATCAGTCCCATGGAGGCGGGCCCTCCACCCCATGAAAACAGAGCGACTCGTGAAAAGACGACGAATAGGTCCCAGAGTATTTTCCAGTTCATAGGTTCACGAAATCTCCTTGATGTTTTATGTGTGTCCCAAGACGGGGTGGGGTTGGTACGCTTCTTCCAGCACAGCAATTTCATCTTTTGATAATTCGATTTCCAGTGCAGCGATGGATTGTTCCAGATGCTCGAGCTTAGTTGCTCCAATGATCGGCGCAGTGATGTGCGGCTTGTTGAGCAGCCAGGCCAGGGCAACTTGAGGACCGGTGACGCCGCGTTTTTTGGCTACTTCCTGTACGCAGTCTGCGACAACGAAATCTTCCTCACGAAAATACAGATTGTCGGCGTAATCGTCATGTTTTGCCCGGAGAGTCTCCCCACTACCTACGCGTTTACGGTTTCCTGCAAAGAATCCGCGTGCCAGCGGGCTCCAGGGAATCAGCCCGACGCCCTGGTCGATGCAATACGGGATCATCTCACGCTCTTCTTCGCGATAGACCAGATTGTAGTGATTTTGCATGGAGACGAAACGCGTCCAGCCGTGAAGATCAGCAGTATGTTGTGCTTTGGCAAACTGCCAGGTGTACATGGACGAAGCGCCGATGTAACGCACCTTGCCCGCTTTGACCACATCGTGCAGGGCTTCCATCGTCTCTTCGATAGGCGTGTCATAGTCCCAGCGGTGGATCTGATACAGGTCCACGTACTCTGTGCCCAAGCGGCGCAAGGAAGCATCGATAGCATCCATAATGTGCTTGCGCGAGAGCCCGCCGCCGTTGGGATCGTCCGTCAGCGGGAAATAGACTTTGGTGGCGACGACCACGCTTTCCCTGCTGACGCCGAAGTGCTTCAAAGATTTGCCCAGCACTTCTTCGCTGAGGCCTTTAGAGTACATGTCAGCGGTATCGAAAAAGTTAATGCCCGCATCCAAAGCTTTTTTGACAAAGGGATATGCCTGCTCTTCATTCAGCACCCATGGCCGCCACTGGGATGTGCCATAACTCATCATGCCCAGGCACAGGCGTGAGACTTTCAGTCCGCTTTTACCGAGATTGACATATTGCATGATTCCTCCTTTCCCCTTTCATTGGATCCTACCACTCCCCAAACTGCGGATGTTTTTTTCCGGCGCGATATTCCTCTAATCGCAGGCGATGACCTGGCCAGATGTTTCCAGGTAGGGCATCGAGTGGGAAGAAACGCACTTCGGCAATTTCCCGGTCCGGCTTGCCACTCAGGGTGAACTCGGTGCACAGGAAGAGGAGGTTGTGATCGCTCTTGAAATCCTGGAAATTCGTATATGCTCCTACCAACTTCAAGTCTTTCATCTCCGCGCCGACTTCCTCGCGCGCCTCGCGACGGGCAGCTTCTTCTAACGTTTCACTACGTTTGACCCCGCCTCCGGGCATGAACCAGCCGGGCAAATATGTCTGGCGGACGAGCAGCACCTGCCCGTTTTGGATGAGCATCACACGCACGCCCAGAGTTTTGGGACGGAAGATAAAGCAGTATATGCGAAACCCCAGATACAGCAGGCGCATCATGAGATGATCGTCAGGTTGGCGAGTGATGCCGCCAGTCGCTTGATGCCGACGCTTTCAAAGACCACGTCCACGATCTCGTCGTCATCCTGGATACGGCTGTCGAGCACGATGCCCTCGTCCCAGATGGGGTGGCGGACGCGAGTCCCGGCACGGAATTTGCTTTCGATAATGGAGGCAGACCTGCCCTGAGTTTGATCGAAGGGGTGTGATGGCTGTTTCGAAGCGTTCCACAGTGTTTCGGGCAAGGACCCGCGCAAAGCGCGCCCTGTGCGAGCCCGTCCTATTAACAGGCCCGCTGGGATGTCGTCCAGAAAGCGGGAGGGGTAAGTCTCCTCAGCATAGCCCCTTCCGCCGCGCCGCACGGAACGGATCAGGTAGAGTTTGTCTTTGGCGCGCGTAATGCCGACGTAGAACAGGCGGCGTTCTTCTTCCATCTCCTCGGGCTCGTCGAAGGACCGGCTGTGCGGGAGCAGGCCGTCATCGAGACCGA
Organism: uncultured Anaerolineaceae bacterium; assembly: GCA_964560935.1. Lineage (GTDB taxonomy): Bacteria > Chloroflexota > Anaerolineae > Anaerolineales > Villigracilaceae > JAABUE01. The sequence goes on from CAZLOC010000128.1 coordinate 9,567, forward strand.
TTATGAAAACCGTGTCGAATTCCAGGCCCTTGGCGGCATGCAGGGTCAGCAAGGTGGGCGCATTGACGGTTTCGGTCATGGTGTCCTGGTCGGAGATGAGGGCCACGTCTTGCAAGAATTCATCGAGTGTGCGCATGACATATTCCTGCGT
>CAZLOC010000129.1:0-8474 GCA_964560935.1 uncultured Anaerolineaceae bacterium
ACAGGCTTCACACTTATCGATATCGATTGTTACGATGAACATACTACCTCCAAACGGTTTTACAGTTAGGTTCCACGGGGATTTCCGTGGTAAGACCCTCTTTCACGACAAAGCCTGGAGAACCCATTTTTAGAATGAAAGTACCAGGTCTGATTTCATGCCTTCTTTGACCAGAAAACTAGGCCCGACCAGGTCATCGACTTCTTCGATCAAATCTTCAGGCGTCATATCACACAGTGCTAATGCAGTATCACAAACATAGAACTTCACGCCCAAATCCAGAGCTTCATCGATAAACTCGCGGATCGTCCGCCCACCCTGCTTGGCGCGCAGGCTCTCAGCAACACCCTGTTTTAAAATCAGCGGCGCCTGTAAAACAAAGACGATCCCGGCCTCAGCGCCAGCTTTAGCCGCTTCCCCGGCAAACACAAACGGACCCGGGCAACGCTCGGGATTGGCGGAACCGAAGGTTGCGACAACCAGGACTTTCTTGCCGGCATATTCTTCGTTTGACATCAGTGCTGTCTCCATGAATTTTCTTGTTGCTACTCGCTTGTTTCCTGCACCTCGCCCTCACTTGCCGGGCTGTGCGGCCAGACAATCGCATTGGCAACCAGTTCGCTCAGGTTCTGGATTTTTACTTTGAGCTTGTAATGACGTTTGACTTCATCCAACTGATCGAGGCAGTTATGGCAGGAAGTGGCAACAATCTCCGCGCCTGTAGCTGCGATCTGGTCGGCTTTGGCTTTCCCGGCTGCCTTACGCTCGCTGGCGAACTCGGTCATCGAGAGCATGCCGCCGCCGCCGCCACAGCAGTAATTTTCAGCGCCGTGCGGTTCCATCTCGACAAAATCCATGACGGTGTTGCGCAGGATATAACGCGGCTCATCGACGATGCCGCCATTGCGCGCCTGGTTGCAGGGATCGTGATAGGTGACACGTTTCGGGTTGCGCCTCGGGTCAAGTTTCAGACGGCCTTCCAGGATGTATTGCGCCTGGAGTTCGACGAAACTCATCACCTTGAACGGATAACGGTGACCGATCCAGTTCTCAGCTTCCCAGCGCTGGGAGCGGTAGCCGTGGCCGCACTCGGCCATCACCAACGTTTCAGCGCCCAGGTGATTGACAGCCTTTTCCAAATTAGCCGCGATCTGACGGGCGGCGGCATCATCCCCAGAAAACAGGCCGTAGTTAGTGGCATCCCAGCTTTCGGTGCTGAGCGTCCAGTCTTCACCGGCAGCGTTGAAAATCTTGGCCGCCGCCTGGATGAGATAAGGAAAATATTTCACTTCGCGCGGGTTGAAAGTATAGACAACACGCGCGTGCTTCTTGTTGAACGGGATGGTGACGCTGGAATCGCCCAGCTCGCTCTGCAGCTCTTCTTCCATCCATTTGACGGTCTCGACATAATCCTCTTCGGTGACGCCCATGTTGTTACCCGATTCGAGATGCACGTTGACCGTGGCTTTCAGGCCTTCGGGGGTCATGTCGATGGCGGTCAGCATGGCGCGGGCGGTGCGGATAATGTGGCGCGTGTCCACGCCCATCGGGCAGTTGATGACGCAGCGTCCGCACATGGTGCAGGATCCGAACGCCGACATGACCAGCTTTTCGACCAGCTCCTGGTCGAGTTCCGCCGCTCCGACCCAGCCGGGAGTTGCTCCCGCTATGGGATCGAACAGCTTACGATAGACTTTTCTCAGTTGTTCTGCGCGATAAGCCGGGACATGCTCAGGTTTGGGATTCGAAACATAATAATGACAGGAATCTGCGCATATACCGCAGCGCACGCAGACTTCCAGCGAGGCTTCCAGTTGGCGGTTGAGGCGCTGGCGTAAAACATCTAAAGCGAGGGCAGCTTTTTCATCCGTGAGTTTGAAGCGTTCGTCGTTGAATTTGTCGTTGAACATGCTGCTCCTCTATTCCGCGTATTTTCCTTTGGGCTGGCCGATCACACCCCGGCGTCCAAACCCCATACCGAAGAAGAATTTCGAATAAAAGAAATAAACACAGTGACGGATTTTGCTAATTGGAATGTAAGCCCCCATGACGCCTGTGATCACGTAAAAGGCGGGCAAAAGCGACGGCCAGAGCAGAGTCACAAATGCCAGCGCGATAAAGAGGGAAGTCAGAAAGACCGAAGCATAGTCATCCGGCAGGCTCAGGGCGCGTTCGTTGGGGCCCGCCAGGCGCATGAAAATGCCTGCAAAGCCAAAGAGCACGCCAAACCCCGTGACCGCCAACGCCGGCCAGACCAGCAAGTTGGGCAACAAATCCAGCCAGGGGCTTACCAGCAACACGCCGAATGCCATGAAGATACCCAAATGGAAGAAGATGCCGCGCAGGTAAGCAATCCAATGGATGCGCGTGGATTCTTTTTCCCAGGGCGCCATCCCCAGTGTGAAAGCGAACAGGATGCCCCGTCTCACGTTCCCGCGTTCCCGCGCGAGGTCCGATTTGAAAGGCCGATTCATGATTTCCCTGAGTTTCAGGATGATTCCCAACAGACCAAGCGCCAAGCCGACGATGGCGATGATGCGGGTGATTGCGAGAATGTCCATTCTGTCTCAACCTCTTCTTTCAAATGTCATTCTCCCGAAGGACACCGGGACGGTGTGAGGGAGCGTAGCGACCGAAGAATCTCCGGTTGTAAAAAGTGTCATAAACAAGAGGAGATTCTTCGCTCCCGTTGGTCGCTCAGAATGACATCATTGATTCATTTCGTTGCAATGCGTTGCGCCGTTTCGTAGGCCTGCTGGAGAACGGTCTTCGCATTGGTTATGTCTACTACCCAAAGCGCCTGTGCCAGATCTAGTGATGCCTGAGCCGGGGCGAGCGAGTCGCCGCGCACACGGGCGGCCAATGCCATGCCCTGAGCCTGCTCGATAAGCGTCTGGTCTTGCGAGACGACAGCGATGGTTTGCAGCGCAATAGCTTTATCGGCTTCACGATCCATTTTATCGACCAAAGCCAGCGCGGCCTGCGGATCTGTCTCTGCCAGCGCCACAGCCAATTCGACCAGCGGGTAGGCATCGCCCAGGTCACCGGCCAACTGGCTTGCAGTTTCATAATCACCAAGCGCTGCCAGCGCCTGGACTTTATAGTAAGTCGATGAGATAGAATCGACCAGTGCCGCATTTCCTGTTTTTCGGGTGACATCGCGCAGGGCCAGATCACGATATAACGGCACAGAAATCTGTGAGGCGGCATCCGCATTCCCCCAGGCGCTGGCAATAGCAGCCTGGGCGCGCGCCTGTTCATAAGGATCGGCAATACCTGCTACGGCTTCCCAGGCGGATTGGTACGCGCCCATACGAAGCAGCGCGCTCGTACGGGCATCGGGATAGGTCGGGTCGATCTGTTCGACAAGAGCTACATTCCCGGAAGAAACAGCCAGGTCACTCATGGCGTAGGCCAACCTGGCGCCATTCAAGCTGGTGAGTGCGGACTGAGCTTCATCGAAGAGCGCCTTCTCGCCCGAAGCCCGGCCAATTTCACCCAGGGCGCGTGCGTGTTGAGCGGGATCATCAACTTTACGAGCAGCTTCAGCGGCGTAGTTCAAGAGAGATTTATCACTGGTAAGCGTAGCCAGTTCGCGGAAGGTCCAGGCGCGCAAGGATGGATCATCGATCTGCGCGGCAGTCGGAGCAGCCTGTGCGGCATCCACTTTTGCCCAGGCCAGGGCCAGTCCGCGCAATTGTAGATCTCGGTAGATACCAGTCTGGCTTTCTAAGTTTTTCTGTTCAGTCTTTAAAACCGCAACAGAATGAGCCGGATCGAATTCATTCCATTCTACGGCGATGAGCGGTAAGGCCCAGGCACGGGCGCGAGCGGCGTTCAAATCCGCGGCGATCAGGCCGGCCGATTCCATTTCCACTTTAGTTCCAACCGTAACCTCTTGCACCGCCAGGCTTTGGCCCCACAATGCCGTTTCGTTCTCGCGGGCGGTTTCCAAGGCTGCAAGTGATTCACCCAGAAGGCTTTGCGCCTGGGCGGTATCCATTTCGTTCCAGGCGGTTCCAACGCGAGCCAGCATCCAGGCGCGCGCCTGGGCGCGGTCAGCGGCATCAGCGGCGCGCTGGGCGGTATCAAGCGTGGTCTGCGCCGCTTGTTGTTCAGCAGTGGTCATGACCACTTCGACGGCGGGCACGCGGAAAATGGGCAGGGCAAAGAAGACCGGTACTGCCAGTACAAACGCAACCCGCCAGAAAGTTGCCCACGATTTACTGAGGCTCCCGGCTTTAATGGCACGCGTGTTATAGAGCCCCCAGGCGAGTGAACCGAGTATGATAAGCGTAATCACGGCCGCGTAGATGAGCACCGTACGCAGTTTGGCAGCTTCCGCCATCTGGTTCAACGTCGTATAGGCCTTGTTCATCTGGAAGCGCGCCGTCTGCGCTTCGCTGACGAAGGCGTCCAGGCTGGTAACGGGGGCGTCCAGCAAACGGCTGTAGCGCTGGGTGTACCCGTCTAGGCGGGACTGGGCCTTTTCCGGCAGAGCTCCGACTTCCGCTTGCGCCCGGTCGATCATGAGCAGCAACCGTTCGGTGTAGTATAGTTCCTCGTGGATCTTGGTTGCCGCCGGGCAGGGATTGTCCACTTCCCGGGCGATGCTTCCATTCCATTCAGTGACGGATTGGAGACGCGGGTCATCCGCCAGGTGGCAGGAAACGCAGTAATTGCCGGGGACAAGAGTCACCCTCTCGGTTCCGACCGGCAAGCCCAGAGCGGGAGAAGAAGCGGAAACAGACGATACTGCCAGCGTCAATACCGCAAGGAAGATCAGGGTGGGGATCAGGATTCGTCGTGTCATGCGTCCATGCTCACAGGTTGTTCTTCGGGGGTGGTGGCCGGCTGATTGTCTTTATCTTTTCCGGCCGTCACAATCCAACGGGTCAGGAAATAATAAATCGTGCAGGCTCCGCCGATCACCAGGAGCACGACCACGCCACCGGGACCGGCATTGTCGAAAAACGCGTGGACTAAAGCGCCAATATCCATGTCAGACTCCTGTGTGAGCTAATCGCTGGCCGCCGGGCTGGGGGCTGGTGATGTTTCCTTGGAATGGGCGTGGCCGGGAAGTTCCTGCGCCGTCTCCCAGATAGGGACGATCGGGAAGAAGCGGGTGAAGAGCGCATAGAGCAGGATCAATCCGGCGAAACAGGCCACCGTGATCAGGATTTCGGGCAGGGCGGGAAGGTAGCTCCCCTGCCCCATCACATGCAGCATGCGCGGGCTGACTTCGGTCGGAATGATGACGATGTAGCGTTCCATCCACATGCCGATGTTGATCAGCACAGAAGCGAACACCATCCAGCCGACGTTGTTCTTGCCTTTGAAGATGAAGATCAGCAGCGGAATGCCGAACACAAAGGCGGCCATGCCCCAAAAGATCAACGCGTACGTACCGCTGAACTTGTCGGTTAGGACGACCATCTCTTCAGTCATGCTGCTGTAACCGATAGTCAGGTGTTCGGCGATCATCATATAAAACCAGCCGAGGACGAAGGTGATCAAGAGCTTGCGCAGCGAGTTGAACAGGCCGATATGCAGGACTTTTTCCAGACGATAAGCTTTGCGCAACACGGCCAGGACGATGACAACTGCTGCCGTGCCCGAAAGGATTGCGCCCAGCAGGAAAAACGGCCCGATCAATGCGGTGTGCCAGCCGGGCTGGACAGTCATGCCGAACAGCCAGGAGACGACAGTGTGCACGGTGACGACCAGCATGGTCATGAAGACGGCCATACCGTCCAGCACTTTTTCCAGGCGGTGGTATTGCTCGGGACTGTGGTTCCAGCCCAATGCCAGGATCTCGTACATGCGACGCTGCCAGCGCGGGACATCCGTCAAGCGGTCGCGGCACATGGCGATGTCCGGGATGAGCGAAAGGTAGAAAAAGACGATGCTGGAGAGCATGTACAGGCCGACCGCGGTCACATCCCACATGATCGGCGACTGGTAACGCCCGTAGAAGATCAGGTTCAGAATACGCTCCCGGTGGCCCATGTCGATGATGATGGAGCCAGCGCCAAAGGGCAGACTGAAGAGCGTGATCGCTTCCGCGGCGCGGGTGAGCGGGGCGCGCCAGCTCTGTCCGGCGATGCGTAGAATTGCTGAAATGAAAGTGCCCGAGTGCGCCAGGCCAATGAAGAAAACGAAGTTGGTGATGTACACACCCCAGTAGACGGGGCGGTTCATGCCAGTAATGCCCAGGCCTTCGATAAACTGCCAAACCCACGCAGCCCCACCGGTTAACAACAATGCCAGCAACACGCCCCACAGCAAGTAGTCGCCTGTGGAGACGCGCCGCACCGGAGCAAGGATTTTCTGTGTGTATTGGTTCTTTGGTTCCATCATCATCACCCTTGCTTGAGATAATAGACTTTCGGCTGCGTGCCCAGTTCCTCGAACATACGGTAAGCGCGCGGGCTGTGCGCCAGTTTAGAAACCAGGCTGTGGGGATCATCCAGGTCGCCGAAGTAACGCGCATGCCCGGTGCAGGTCTGCACGCAGGCCGGGATGTAATCCGTGGCGTTAAAGGTGCGACCGGTGGCTTCGGCTTCTTCGCGCGCCTTGCGCAAACGCTGGACGCAAAAGGTGCATTTTTCGACCACACCTTTGGGCCGGGGTTGCACTTCGGGTTCCGGGTTCAGGTGCACTTTCAGATCTTCCGGCCACTCCGGTTCATACCAGTTGAAGTAGCGCACAGCGTAAGGACAGGCAACCGTGCACATGCGGCAGCCGATGCAACGTTCGTAATCCACCAGCACGATGCCCTCTTCGTCCTTGTAGGTCGCCTGCACCGGGCAGACCTTGATACAGGCCGGGTTGTCACAGTGCATGCAGGGGCGCGGCAGCATGGTGGTATGGATGTTCGGATACTCGCCTTCGACGAACGGCAAGACTTCGTTCCACAGGATGGCGCGCCCCATGTCGGCCTGGTGCTTCCCAGCAACAGGCGTGTTGTTTTCCATGCGGCAGGCTGCGGTGCAGCTCTGACAGGCAAAGCATTTGTCCAAGTCAATTACCATTCCCCAGCGGGGCATTTTCTACCTCCAGAAGTGTTCGCATGAAAGAACCCCGAAAAAAGGTGTGTGTTGGGCGTACGCCCCCGCGCACACCATTTTTCGGCCTTCTCTAGCATATGCTGAGTAAACAAAGCAATCATTCCTATCGTCGCTCAAACCGGGTAAATACGGACGCGCGCCGGTCCGGCGACGGCCAGGCCGGTCAGCGGTTCGCTTGCAAATTCGGTCAACGTGTTGGGATTGACGCCGACAACCATGTTTTCTGCGGACTTGCGGCCCCAGCGCACGAAGGTGTGATGCCCCAGACCGGGCGGCAGGAAGACCGCGTTCGGCCACAGGCCCGCATAGACCCGGACCGTAGCCTGCACCCGATTAAGCGGCGATTCCACCCAGACACGTTCCCCGTCCTCCAAATGAAGGGCTTCGGCGGCCTTCTGACTCACTTCCACCCAGCTGTCCCATTTGACGTGTCCCTGCAGGCCGTAGCTTTCCTGCAAGGTCGGGACGATGCCCTGCCACTGCTGGGACTGCGTGATCAGCGGCTGGGTCACCAGCAGGAATGGATATTCGAGGGCGTTTGCGCTGCTGTCGGCCAGGGTGTCAGGGATGTCGAAGTGCGGCAGGCAGGCCTGGTCGGAGTCTGATGCGAGCAAGGCGAAGAGCTCCCGCGAGAAGAAGTCGAAGCGTCCGTCTTTGGGGGCATTCAAGCGGTCGCGGCCGACCACGTCACTCCAGGCCAGGCTGCCGGGCGCGGCGTTGAAGTAGATCAGTTCGGACCAGTTGCCGTTGGCTTCGAGCTTGTCCCAATCGAACCTGGACAGACGGTCTGTGATAAGGTCCTTATAAGATGCCCAGGGGAAGGCCTTTGCGACCGGCCCGCCCAGGCGCTGCGCCAGGTCAAGCAGCATCTCGCCGGGGTCGCGGGTGTCATGGACAGGCTCGACCACCGGGCGGCGCAGGGAGATACCGGCGTAGCCCGTGCCCTCCAGATAGTCGTCGCCCCAAACCTCCAGGAAGGTGCTGGCCGGCAGGATCAGGTCGGCGTGTGCAGCGCTTTCGTCCAGCGTGGAGGCAAAGCTGACCACGAAGGGCACTTTCATCAGCGCTTCCAGGCTGCGCCCGCCGTTGGGCATGTCGTAGACCGGGTTGGCGTTCAGCAGGATGAGCATCTCCAACGGGTAGGGTTTCTCCGCCAGGATGCGCTCCGGGACGTTCTGGTAGGCCGAAAGAGCCAGCGGGAATTGCGTGCCGGCCCCGTCGAGGCGTTCCTGGGATTCGCCTCTGCGAGCGACGGTATCAAGCGTGTAAGCAGGCCACTCGGTCAGTTCCGGGAAGCGCTGGAGAATCACGCCGCCTTTGGCATCGATGGAACCAACCAATGCATTCAAGGCGTGCACCGCCAGGGCAGTGTAGAGCGCGTTGCCGCTGGAAAGTTCTCCCGGC
>CAZLOC010000129.1:8574-9669 GCA_964560935.1 uncultured Anaerolineaceae bacterium
GGCGTGCACCGCCAGGGCAGTGTAGAGCGCGTTGCCGCTGGAAAGTTCTCCCGGCTCGGTGGGCAACACTGCGACCGCCGGCCGGTTGGTAGCAAACTCGCCGGCGATGCGGGCAATCACATCCGTGGTGACGCCCGTGATGGCTGAGACGCGTTCGAGCGTATAGGTCTCCAGCACCAATGATTTGAAGCCCTGGTGCACGACCCCATCCGCATCTTCAAAATCCTCGAAGCCGAAGGTAAAGTTACGCACAAAGTCTTCATCGTACAGCTTGCTGTTGACGATGACATTCGCCATACCCAGCGCCAGCGCACCGTACGTGCCGGGACGGATGGGCACCCACTCGTCGGCCTTGATCCCGGTCAACGAAAGGCGTGGATGGACCGCCACCAGCTTGCCGCGCTGCGGGCGTCCGCGGCGCATGAAGGCCGTTGCGCCCAGGTAACCGATCAGGTTGCGGCTGGATTCGAGCAGGTTGCCGCCAAAGGTCAATACATAATTGGAATTATTGATGTCATAGACCGGCAACGCGTTCACGCCCTGCGAGAGCCATATGGCCATGCGGGCGGTGCCCTCCCCCAGGCTTTCACGCGAGATCACATTTGGTGAGCCATACGCGCGCATGAAGCGGTTGACCACCTGGCGCATCTGCCCGCGCAATTCCCCATGCATGAGCGCGACGCTGTAGGACTTACCGGCCTCGCGCAATTCCGTGAGCTTGTCTGCCACCATGCCAAGCGCTTCATCCCACGAGATTTCTTTCCAATCTCCTGAGCCGCGTGCACCGGTCTGGATGCGTGGACGCTCGATACGCTCCGGGCTGTAGAGCACCTCCAGCGAGGTCTGTCCCTTCAGGCAGCACACGCCCTGGTTCAGTGGGTGTAATGGATTGCCTTCCACTTTCACGGCCTTGCCATTTACTACACGCACATCCAACCCGCAACCTGAAGGGCACAGGGCACAGGTTGTTTTGACGATGGTCTCTTCACCTGAGGCTGTCTGTATCACAACCGTATCTTTCTTTGGTTGCAAAGCATTCAAGCCAACTCCCGCTGCTACGGCTGCAGTTCCGAGTCGAAGGAAATCGCGACGAGA
>CAZLOC010000130.1:0-7892 GCA_964560935.1 uncultured Anaerolineaceae bacterium
TCATCGGCGGCGCATCGGTCATCAACATCGTCATCGGCATCGTCAAGGTCAAGGTGCTGGCGGTGCTGCTGGGGCCGGCGGGCGTGGGCCTGATGGGCCTGTACCAGAACATCATGGGCATGGCCTCCACCCTGGCCGGTTGCGGCATCGGAAACAGCGGAGTGCGGCAACTGGCGGCATCGTCGGGCGAGGCGGAAACGCTGGCCATCGTCCGGCGCGCGCTGTGGCTGGGCAACCTCGTGCTCGGCTTGGCCGGCATGGTGATCCTGTGGCTACTGCGCGAGTCCGTTGCGGTATGGGTATTCGGCGATACCGCGCATGTCAGCGAAGTCGGTTGGCTGGGGCTGGGGGTATTGCTCACCCTGATAGCCGGTTCACAGACTGCGCTGTTGCAAGGACTGCGCCGCATCGGCGATCTGGCGCGCGTCAACGTCATCAGTGCATTCTTCAGCGCCATCGTGGGCATATCGCTGGTGTACCTGCTAGGCCAGGCGGGTGTGGTCTGGTTCGTCCTAGCCGCCCCGGCCATCAGCGTCCTGGTGGCAAGTTACTACGCCGCCCGCCTTCCGCGCCCGCAATCACCACGCGACTGGCAGGCCATCAGCCAGCAGTGGCAGGCGATGCTCAAACTGGGCATCCCCCTCATGGCGGCTGGCCTGCTCACCCTGGCCACCCAGCTTGCCGCCCGATCCATCATCCTGCGCGAACTCGGGCTGGATGCCAGCGGCTACTTCCAGGCTGCCTGGGCCATTTCCATGACCTACATCGGCTTCGTGCTCGGCGCCATGGGCGCCGATTACTTCCCGCGCCTGACCGAAGCCATCAACGACCACCCGCGCGCCCGCAAGCTGGTCAACGAACAGACCGAAATGGCGCTGTTGCTGGCCGGCCCTGCACTGCTGGCCATGATCACGCTCGCCCCCTGGGTCATGCACCTGCTCTACGCGGCCAGCTTCGCCCCAGCCACCGACGTGCTGCGCTGGCAGATGCTCGGCGACATCCTCAAGATCGCCAGCTGGCCGATGGGCTTCATCCTGCTGGCGATGGGTCGCGGCGGAATTTTCATCGCCACGGAATTCAGCTGGAACGCCACCTACATTGGCGCGATCGCCTTGGGCATCCAGGAATGGGGACTGGTCATCGCCGGCGTGGGCTTCTGGTTTGCCTATCTGGTTTATTTATTTGTAATGGTGTGGGTTGCAGCCGCGCTGATCGGCCACAAACCCGATCGGCGAAATTGGGTGTTCATGCTGCTTTTGCTGATCGCCGGTGGTTTGATTGCTTATCTTGCAGCGCAATCCGCGGGCATGAGTTATGGAGTTGGATTGCTGGCGACGCTGGTCGCTGGTATTTACAGCCTTCACCGGCTGGATGGGTTGGTGGATGTGCGTGGGTGGCTAAAAAGGAAATTTGTTAATTGATTATGCGATCAGAAAATGATGTGACCTTAAAACGGCAGGTTGCGCCAATGTCAACTGACAGCCCATCCAACATCCAGCCTGTGAGGCCCAAAGTATCGATTTTTATTATCTCGTTTAACCAAAAAGACTTTATTGCAGACGCCATAGAAAGCGCAGTAAATCAGAATTATGAGAATCTTGAAGTTGTCGTATCTGATGACGGATCAACCGATGGCACATCAGCGATTATTGCGCATTGGCAATCTCGCTACCCAGAACGGGTGAAAGCGCTATTGAATAACGAGAATGTTGGTGTAACGCGCAACTGTAATCGCGCTTTGCGCGCATGCACTGGTGAATACATCACTCTCATGGGTGGCGACGATGTACTCTTGCCTGGAAAAATTACTGCCCAGGTAGACTGGCTTGAGCAGAATCCAGACCGTGTGTTGTGTGGTCATGCGGTCGTGCATGTAAATGCAGATGGTACAAGACGCCCCAATGCAAATCCACCCAAAGTTAAAGAAGGAATAGGTCCAGAAGCTTTTATTAGAGGGGGTATGGTTATACCTGGCCAAACAATCATGGTGCGTTCGAATGCCATACCGCAGCACGGTTTTGATGAGGCAATCCCAATAGCATCGGACTTGTTGTTTATTATCGAAGTGCTATCTGGAGGGGGCAAGTTTGGCTACCTAGAGGAGCAGTATTACAAGTATCGTCACCGTGGAGATAGCGTAAGCACTAGATACTTCGAAATGCTAAATGATATTGAGCGCACATTTCTCATTACAGCATCGCGGTATCCGCAATACCAAAACATTTGTAACGATTCACTCATTAAACATGTCATGTATTTCGGTGGTGTTCGTTACTTAAATGTTGGAAACAAGAAAGTCGCGAGAAAAAGATTTATCAAGGCAATACAGAAGAAGCCGCTGTTCCTCAAGGCTTGGTTGAGATTGCTTCAAACCCTCTGAGTTAATCTTTGAAGTCGATACCTGGAATTAATGGATAGATATTTAGAATGCCAAAAGTGCTATTGAGAAAAACTGCCACCCTGCGAAGAGAAATAAGATCTAAAGGGTTTTTGCGCGTAACCAAAATTACTACTGCCAGATTGGCTGTTTTCGTGCTGTCGAAAATCTATAAATTCCCAGCCAGCTGGCATCCGCCAACGAGTGCGCGACCTTATCGGCTAATGGTGGCGAAAGTGGTTAATGATTTAAAGCCACATACTGTTTGTGAAGTGGGTTGCGGGCTGGGTTCAATACTGTGCCGTGTTGATGCCAATGAGCGTTTCGGATTTGACATTGATCCTGGCGTTGTTCGCGCTGCGAAATTGCTTCGAGGGCGAAAAATACACTTTGCGCAAGGCGGTCTTACGGCAGTACATCTGTCACATATCGACGTATTAATTCTGGTCAATTGGATTCACGAAATCAGCCCCTCGGAACTTGAAAGGGAGTTGATGCCACTGTTGTCAAGAACACGGTATTTACTCCTGGATGCGATCGACCAAGATAATTCATTCGGCTATCGCTACAAGCATGATTTTTCCTTCCTTGAAGGGAAAGCAAAGCGCCTATCTGTAACCAGGCACCCAAATGAAGGCCGTAGCTTCCAGCTTTTCGAGGTGGTTGTGTGACGGCTCAATACATTCTTCGCCTGGATGATGCCTGTCACACCATGGACAGGCATAAGTGGCAATTGGTTGAAGATATGTTTGACGCTCTTGCCATCAAGCCCCTCGTCGCAGTCGTGCCCAACAGCCACGATCCTGAACTGCGATATGCAGTGCCAGATCCAATGTTTTGGGACAGGGTACGCGCCTGGCAATCCAAGGGCTGGGCGATTGCAATGCATGGCTACCAGCATGTAATGCACCCTACCAAAAGTAAGTTGGTCTTGCCGTTCTATGAGCGCAGCGAATTTGCCGGCCTACCTTACGAGCAGCAGGCAGAAAAAATCCGGCTGGCATGGAAGATATTTGCCACCCAGGGTGTAGTGCCCACGGTATGGATAGCGCCCGCCCACTGCTTCGATTGGATAACTCTGGAAGCCATCAAAGCAGAAACGCCTATCCGTATAGTAAGTGACGGGATTGCGCGTTATCAGTATTACGAAGCAGGGTTTTACTGGATACCTCAGCAACTCTGGAGCCTGTCTGAAAAAAGTGATGGCTTGTGGACTGTTTGCCTGCACCCCAACACGATGACGGAGCAGCAGCTCATCACATTGAGGAAAAACATGGAGGGGCGGTTCGCGGGAATGATCACCTCGCTAAGCAAGGTGGTGCTAAGTGAAAGGCAAAAATCACTAAGAGATCGTTTGGACGATTTCTATTTCTGGCAGCGTCATCGGATGCACAAAGCAATTGGCAAAGTGAGGGCGATTTTTCGTGGCTAAGCCAGTCGTGCGGACAATTGCCTTGCTTCTACCGAGTTTAAAATTTGGTGGCGCGGAGCGAGTGGCGCTTAATCTTGCAAAGGCCCTCAAGGAAGCCGGGGCTCAGGTGGATTTTCTATTGATGAGCAAGGAAGGTGAGTTTCTGTCCGAGGCGGAATCAAATTTCAATGTTGTCGATTTGAAGTGCAACAAGACCTATAAGCTCCCGGGCAAATTGCTTGCTTATTTCATCAAGCGACGACCAAATGTGCTGTTGTCAAGTTTTTGGAAACTCAACCTCTGTTCCTGTCTTGCCAGAATGTTGTTTCCCACGGTGCGTCTGCTCTTATGGGAACATTCGCCACCCAGCAAAAGCAAGAATAGCCCCAAGTGGATTTATGCAGTGACTGCAAGCGTTATTTATCAATTCTCGAACAAGGTCGTCGCGGTTTCTACTGGCGTATACAAGGACATCGACAAATGGACGATTGGCTTGCGGCGCAAGCTATTGGTTATATTCAACCCCATCACACCACCTGATCCGCAACTGCTTGCACAGCATAGAGCAGCCCAGACAAAACAGATTATCTGGGTTGGCCGTCTCGACGACCCCAAAAACCCTGGTTTGCTGCTTGAAGCATTCGCATTGGTTCAGGAGGCATGCAATACGAACCTGATGTTTGTGGGCGATGGTTCTTTGAGGTGTGTGCTTGAGCAAAGGAGCAAGGAGTTGGGCCTAGACGAGCGTGTTAAGTTCTTGGGGTTTCAGGCTAACCCATATGAGTCGATAGCAGTGTCCGATTTGCTCGTCCTGTCGTCAGATCGGGAGGGGCTGGGGAATGTGATTATTGAAGCCATGTATTGTGGCTTGCGGGTTGTCAGCACTGACTGCGGGGAAGGTGTGCACGACATACTTATTAATAACCGTTACGGGACAATAGTGCCAATAAAGGATAAATATGCGCTGGCACGGGCTATTGAATTCGAATTGAAGACACCGCATTCGGCAGAAAGCCAGATTGCGGGCGCACAGCGATTTTTGCCTCAAGTGATCGCCCAGCAATTCATGTCTGCCATGCAGTGATGACAGGCTGAAGTGACAGACTCCATGGAATTCGGTTCACCGGCCAAAGTGATGCTGGTGACAAACCAGTTGCACGCGTCGCCTTTGGGTGGGCGGTCACTTTTGTGCAAGCTCAATCATGATGCGCTCAAGGATATTTATGGCGATAGCTTTGTGCTGTTTGAACTGCCGAAGAGCAGACTGCACGGGTTAAAGTCCGGCCTCAATACTTTCAGGGGCCACATTGATGGGTTGAGCAATCTCACCATCGGTGAAGCCCTGCAGACAATTCAGTCAGAGCATGTGGGCAAGGTATTTGTCGATGGCTCCAATCTTGGTGCCTTCGTCAAAGCAGCCAAACGAAGGTTTCCCAACGTTGAGGTCATTACCTTCTTCCACAACGTGGAGGCAAGGTTTTTCCTGGGCTCGCTGAAGCAAACCAAATCGCTTCGCGCTTTGGCAGTTCTGGTAGTGAACTACCTCGCGGAGCTAATGGCCGTACGCTACAGCGACAAGATCATTTGCATGAGTGAGCGGGATAGTCGCCTGCTTCGAAAGCTCTACGGGCGTGCGGCAACTCATATATCGCCGATGGCGCTCCAGGACAAGCTCCCGACTAATCTGGATTTGTCAGTAAATAATAGTCCTGAAAAATTTGCTCTTTTTGTGGGCGGCGTGTTCTATGCCAACCGCACGGGCATCAGTTGGTTCGTCAAGCATGTAGTGCCTCAAATAGACATCAAGATCTGCATTGTTGGAAGGGGGTTTGAAGACCTCAAGCACGAACTTGAACGCGAGGGTAAGGTCGAGGTCATTGGCGTAGTCGACAGCCTTGCAAAGTGGTACTTGGATTCGCTTTTCGTGATCGCGCCGATATTCGATGGTTCCGGAATGAAGACTAAGGTTGCTGAGGCGTTGATGTTCGGCAAGAAGATCGTCGGCACGCCTGAAGCATTCTCTGGCTACGAGGGTATTGCCGAACGTGCGGGCTGGGTGTGTGTGACAGCAGAAGACTTCGTTGCGGCGATTGGGCAAGCCGAGGATGGGATAGTGAACTCCTTTGACCCGGAGATGCGCGCACTCTACGTGGAAAAGTATTCCTACCCAGCGGCTCGGTCACGCCTGGCTGAAATCCTGGGCTCAGAAAAATAGGTTTATCTAATAAGGTGCATGTTCTGTGTCGAACAATTTGAAAACTTTTTTCAGGGATCTGTTGCCCATGCGGTATCAGGTTCCAATGAAGTACTGGTATGGCTGGGTTCGGAACGCGCTCGAGGCGGAGATGAAATTCCTCGAGTTGATCGTTCATAACAATGACCGAGTAATCGACATTGGAGGCAATCGCGGAATCTACGCCTACCAACTTTGGAGGCGTGGAGCCAAGGTCGAGGTATTCGAGCCTAATCCGACGTGTTACCGGGTTCTGGAGGCATGGGCGGCAGACAAGCAAAATGTAAATGTTCATTCAGTGGCGCTCTCCAGTCGGGCGGGGTCAGCAAACCTGCACATCCCGATCGACGGATCAGGTATCGAGCATGATGCCTCGGCTTCGATCGAGCACTCCGGCTTCGCGCAGGCCCGTGATCAACTGGTGCCCCTGCAAACTCTCGATAGTTACCAGTTCGAAGGGGTAAGCCTGATCAAGATCGATGTTGAGGGGCATGAGTACAGGGTTATAGAGGGTGCGGCGAAAACCATTGCTTCGTCGAGACCCGTATTGCTAATTGAAATAGAACAACGCCACATCGATAGACCAATCGCGGAAGTTTTCGGGAAGATTCTTGAATTTGGCTACCAAGGCTTCTTCATTGGAATGCGGGGGCTAACGCCCTTGGAAGAATTCGATGTTGCTCGTCATCAGTCCATGGAAAATTTCGGTACAGCGAAAGCCCCATACATCAACAACTTTCTCTTTCTCCATCGCGCCAGGCTAAATGATGGCGAGTACAGCGCACTGGTCAATGGCCAGTTATTGAAATGAAGATAAGCGTTATCACACCACTTTACGCGATTGCCGGTGTCCCTTTGGCACAACTCAGATTTGCGCGTGCCCTTGCGGACAAGGGACATGACGTGGATTTGGTGATCGGTCGTATCGACCCACAATATAAGTTTCCCGATATGGACGGCGTTAACGTGCGTGCACTAAACCAGCGGCACGTTAGAGGGATGCTGTTTTCTTTATGGAAATATCTGAGGACGGCAAAGCCTGATGTAGTGTTCTCGGCCGAAGACCACTTGAACTCGGTTGTGCTGCTTGCCGCGATCGGCTCCGGCTCGAAGGCGAAGATCAGCTGCTCTTCGCGGGTGACACCTTTCGATACTTATTCGAACGTACCGTTTACGAAACGATGGGTTTTGAAGCAACTGATGCGTGCTGTGATGTGGCGGGCAGATGCCTTGACCTGCGTATCGAAAGACATGGTCGAGCAATACCGGCAGGTATTTGATTCGCCGCCACACGTGAATGTCTACAACATCGTGGACGATAACAATTCTCGCCGGCGAATGAAGGAGCCCGTGGAACATGAGTGGCTCCTCCGCAAGGATTATCCAGTAGTGGTTGCGGCAGGCCGCTTGGCACCGTGGAAGGGCTTCGCCGATTTGATCCGCGCAATGGGAGAGCTATCCCGAAAAAGACGCGCCCGTCTGGTGATACTGGGGGACGGCCCCCTGCGAGCGGAACTCGAGGCCTTGATCGTCGAGCTCGGCTTGACAGATGTGGTCAGTCTTCAGGGCTACGTCGAGAACCCCTTAAGGTTTTTCGCCCGGGCTGACGTTTTCGTTCTTTCTTCGCATGTGGAGGGCCTCCCGAATGTACTGGTCGAAGCAATGATGTGTGGGTGCACACCAGTCTCCACTGATTGCCCAACCGGACCTCGCGAAGTCTTGCACGATGGAAAATATGGCTACCTCGTTCCTATGCGGGATCCGGCCGCAATGGCATCAGCAATTGAACAGGCACTGGACAATCCGATACCGAAAGATCTTCTGGATGAAGCCATCCGCCCTTTCGAAGAGGGCGCAGTGATCGAAAGGCA
>CAZLOC010000130.1:7992-9619 GCA_964560935.1 uncultured Anaerolineaceae bacterium
ATCTTCTGGATGAAGCCATCCGCCCTTTCGAAGAGGGCGCAGTGATCGAAAGGCATTTCGAGGTTTTGGGACTTAACGCGAGATGAAGGGTTGCTGAGGGTGATGCTTTGAAAATTGGCCTGAATGCGACGTGCTTCAACGATAGGCCGTCCGGTGCAAGACAGAGGTTTGTCGGGATATACAGTGAGTTGGTCAAGCGTCTTCCTGATTCCGAGTTTGTTGTCTACGAACCCGCGGACTGCAGAGTTGGTGACTGGTTTGACGGTGCACCCAATGTATACACGAGACGCACGCCGATCCCGAGCGAAGGTCGCGCGCGAAAGTTTATCGGTGGGCTTCGGTATTGGAACACGACTATTCCCAAGGAAGGATTTGACCTCTTCGAAAGATTTAACCTACCTATTATCAAAGTCCCGAACGCACGAACCCTGTTAACGATTCACGACATTCGAGGTGTGCATCCAGGGAAGGCGTTCCTTGAGCGTGCCGCATATAAGGCATTTATAGGGAAGTCGCTTCGGTCGGCCGACCATGTGGTCACCGTGTCCGAGACCATGAAGGAGGAGATACTCGACTTCTATCCGGGCATTCCTATTTCCGTGATCTACAACGGATTGGATGCTCGGGCATTTGATCATGTTACGGAGTCTGATCTATTGGCAGTTCGCCAGAAGTTCGCGTTACCTGAGGAATTCATCCTCGCGGTTGGGCACATAGAAAGAAGAAAGAACCACCTGCGGCTGGTCGATGCGATTGCGCAGCTTCGCGACCACGGCCGTTCCTGTTCCCTATTGATTATTGGTAACGACAGCGGCGAGAGAAAAGCAATCGAAGAGAGAATCATGTCTTCGAATCTCGAAGGGCACGTAAAAATATTGAGTGGCCTTAGCGAGCTGGAAGTTCGCTGCGCATACAAACTCTGCAGTCTGTTCGTTTTTCCATCTGCCTACGAAGGGTTCGGGATACCGATCCTTGAGGCCATGGCTGCCGGTCGTCCAATGGTTCTTAGCGACATACCTGTCTTTCGGGAGATCACGCAGGATAGTGGCATCTATTTTCCTCACGACGATGTCGGGTCGATGGCGAATGCTATCGAGAATGTCCTTTCCTCAAGCAGCGAACGTACGCGCTTGGTGAAATACGGCAACACGCGTGTCCAGGCATTCAGCTTCCATAGCCTGGCTGCACAGGTGGAAGGCTTGTACAGGTCGTTGATCTAGTGCATTTCGCGTTCTGGCTTTGGGGATAAATTTGAGCAGTTTGCGATCATGTGTGGGATAGCCGGGTTCTTGCCTGGCGCCGTCATTGGATCCGACTTCTTGAAGGAGGTCGTCACTTCGATGTCGGATGCGCTCATACACCGTGGCCCTGATGATGGTGGCGTTTGGGTAGACGAGGGGGCGGGGATCGCACTTGGTCATCGTCGCTTGTCCATCCTCGACCTTTCGCCGGCTGGGCACCAGCCGATGGTTTCCCCCTCTGGACGCTATGTGATCGCGTTCAATGGGGAGATTTATAACCACCTAGAACTTCGTGGATTGCTTCGCGCCGCTCGCAATGACAGCGAATGGCGGGGACATTCGGATACTGAGACTTTGCTCGCGTGTTTCGAGACTTGGGGGATTGA
>CAZLOC010000131.1:0-9599 GCA_964560935.1 uncultured Anaerolineaceae bacterium
AGACCAAGCAGGTGTTACCGCACTTGATTGTGCTGGATATCATGTTGCCGGATATCGACGGATATGAAGTCTGCCGCACCTTGCGGACAAGCACGCGTACCAGTCATATCCCGGTGATTTTCCTGACACAGAAGGATGAGCGCAGCGACAAGTTGCAAGGCCTTGAGTTGGGTGCGGATGATTACATCACCAAGCCCTTTGATATCGAGGAGCTAAAACTACGCGTGCAAGGCGCTATCCGCCGTTCTGAGCGGGAAAGCCTCACTGATCCGCGTTCAGGTCTTCCGGCTGGTCGCCTGATCGAGGAGCAATTGCGCAAGATCATTCGCGAGCAGGATTGGGCATTGCTCGATATTCGCATCAATCACTTTGATCCATTCCGTGATGTATATGGCTTTGTGGCGGGTGACGATGTGCTGCGTTTTACTGCTATGCTGATAGGCGAGGTGGTGGATGAAACCGGCACTTCGGCGGACTTTATTGGTCATGCAGGTGGTGACAACTTCATTGTTATCACTACCGAAAACGCTGCGCCTTCGATCAGACAGCGCTTGAAAGAACGCTTTGCAGAAGAGGTGCAAACGCACTACAACTTTATTGACCGTCAGCAAGGATATATGGTGGCTCAAACTTCGGACGGGCCTGTAAATGCACCATTTATGACGCTTGCAGTTGGGGTTGTCTCGCCGTCAGAATATGGGTTTGCGGATATCCGTGAAATCACTGAGATGGGTGCAGAGGCGCGACGGAAAGATACCCCGGGCAATTCAGTGGATTAAGGACTTCGTCTAGTATGGAAGGCTTGGGCCTGGGTCTTAGTCTGGTTTTGATCGGACTGGTATTCGTTTTACTGGTCTGGTTTTTGTTGCGCCTATTTCCGCGCAATCAGGCGAATGCTCATGTTCCACTTTCGGCATTTGAAACTCCCGATGCTTCAGAATTAAAGGACGCTGTCATTATCGTCCAGGGCGGCGGACGACTTGAATACTTGAACGCATCCGCACGTCAGTTATTTGGCTTGCGAGAAGCCGAACAGATCGATTTGGAACGGCTGATCCGTTTCACACGTCCATCCAATGATTTTCTTTCCCTCTTTTCTACAGAATGTCAAAAAAGGATTTCAATAGGCTCTCAATTGACAGAGGCCACGTCTTATCATATTCCCGGGTTATCTCCTTCGATGTTAGTTACATTTCGCAATTTAGATATTTCGCCTGAGCTATCCATGGGTGATGGGCAAGCTTCGGCCTCTATCCTGCGAGTTGTTGCAGACTTTGGACAGGCAGTTTCAGCCAGTTTAGATTTAGAGGCTACCTTGCAGGCTGTTTTGGAAAATATTGGGCGGTTGGTCTCGGCGGATGTGCTGGAAATTAAAGTCTGGGATGATGCTAATCAGTCTCTGGTTCCATATCATTATGACGGGAGGTCAAGTGAGCATCGAGCAGTGCGGCGTGTTGCACGCTCATATTTTGGGGATTATTCTGATTCTTTGCTAAAACAGCATAAACCGCTTTTCCTGTCACGGATCGAGCCACGAAATGATGATGCAGTTAATGAGATTACGGAGCCATATCTAGTTCGCTCATATATCGGCATTCCGTTGCTGACAAATGGGGATTTCGTAGGAACATTGGAAGTCGGACAATCCACTGAAGACAGTTTTGATCAGCATGATATGGAATTACTTCAACTCATATCTGGTCAAATGACAATTGCCATCCGCAATGCGATGCTATTTGAGGTCGAACAACGGCGAACAACTGAATTGACAGGCCTTGCCAACCTGGCGCAAGCGGTGAGCCCAAGCCAGGATATGAAAGATATGTTCGAGCGACTGGTTAAGAGCATCGCTCCGTTATTTGATGTAGAAATTCTTGGATTTTTACTTTTTGACGAGGACAAACGTACGCTCGAAGGGCAAGTTCCGTTTCAGGGATTACCCCCGCATATTGTGGAAATTTACCGTACGAGCATATCAACCGAGAAAATTGCTACCGATATCATCGCTGACCAACAACCCTTGTTGACTCTGAATGCTGCGGAAGATGAAACGTGGGAAATCCTTGGTATCCAAAATTTGGCCCGAGCCGCCAGTTTGCGCGATTCGGCTTTGGTACCGTTGTTAGCAGGCAGGCGACTGGTTGGTTTCTTGCAGTTGTCCAATCACCGGCAGGGCGTCGTTTCTTTTTCAGATGAAGAATTGCGCTTGATGAACGTCGTTGCTGGTCAGGCCTCGGCTATTATCGAGAATGCGGTTTTGGTGCAGCAATCGCGTCAACGTGCATATCGATCTGATGCACTGCGGCGTATTGCCAGCCTTTCAGCATCTACGGCCTCGGTTGATGAAGTGTTGGAACATTCCATGCGTGAGTTGGCACATCTGTTCCAGGCTGATGCAGCCGCAGTCTTCTTGTTGGATGAACAAGGCGGCGAATTGCGACTCCATAACACGAGCGTGTACGGGGTTCGGCAAGAAGCGATAGGGGACTTGTCACGAATGTTTATAGCGGACGCCCAGTTCAGGTTGACTGTAACAGGTAGTCAGAAGCCCTTCTTGTCTGGGCGTTTGAGCAGTGATCGGCGGGTTTTACCGGTCTATCGCCCTCTTATTACGACACTGCGTATGGAATCAGCTTTGGTTGTGCCTCTGGTGGTGCGCGATCATAGCTTGGGTGAGTTGATACTGGGTAATCGTAAATCCGAGTTTTTCAATTCATATGACCTTCAGGTGGTGACTACGGCCGCCGGACAGCTTGCATCAGCCCTGGAAAGCACCCGCCTGATCAGTCAAACGGATGTGGATCTGCGTACTCGCGTCGAACAGTTGACTGCTATGATGCGTATTAGTCGCGAGTTGAGTGCCTCCTTAGATGTAATGCAATTACTTGAAGTAGTGCACGATGAAAGCTTGAATACTACTCACGCAGATTGTGGCACGGTTTTACTTTTCGATCCATCTACTGATGGCGAGAAACTAAACATTCAATTCTCCGTAGGATGTCTTGTAGATGAAAACCTCAACAGCATGTTGACGCGTATTTCTAATATTGATGAGCCACTGGTGATTGCAGATCTTGAACGCGAAGATTTTACTGTACCGCATGAGGATGTGCGCTCGGCGTTGTTTGCACCGATACTTCATACTGGCAAGTTAGCAGGGATGATTTATTTACATTCCAGTCAGCCAGAATTCTTCGGTGATGACCTTGTGGATCTGGTGCAAACACTTGCGGTACAGGCATCAATTGCATTGAATGCGGCCCGTCAGTATCAGATGGAGCGAGAGCGTGCTGATGCGCTGCTCCATCGTGCAGATACAATGTCGATTTTGACCGGCATCAACTATGCCATTAATTTTGAGCAACCATTAGAGCAACATTTGCGAGCTATTGGAAACGCCATTCGAGAGTCTACTCCTTTCCAGGCAGTGCTTTTCAGTGTGTCTGAGCCTGATAGCGGGTTGTTGCGCCGGGTGACAGGAGTGGGATTTTCGCAAGAAGTACTTGGCGAACTGCTTTCTCGCAAACAGCCTTTCACGAGTGTTCAACAATTGCTCAAACCGGAATTCCGTATTAGCAACTCTTATTTTATTCCTGCTGATAGAACGCCAGTTGTACCTGCAGATGTTCATATGATCACATTGGATCTCAATAATGTGAAACAGGAAGAAAATGCCTGGGATCCGGATGATTTCCTGCTCGTACCATTGGATGATATGCAAGGCAATCCGCTAGGCCTGATCAGCCTGGATGCACCCAATAATGGATTACGGCCAGACAAAGTGACAATCGATACGATTGAAATATTTGCTACTCAGGCTGCGCTGGTGATCAACAATACTGCACGTTTCAACGAATTACGGAATCGTGTGGATACACTTTCTTCTGGTTTACAGCGCCAACAACGCTTGCTCAGTGTCAGCCAAAACGATTTGCCTATCTTGCTGCGTAAGGATTTGGAACAGACACTTTCCATTCACAATCTAGATCGTCGAGCGCAACGTGTTCGTGCGGGATTGGCTATCACCGAATCTGTCAGTCGCCAGTTGGATTCATCCTCTGCGTTGCTGGCATTAGGGCGAGAAGTGCTCACACAACTTGGTATGTCGGTTGCCTTGGTAGCCGAGGATGCTCCCGATGGCCCGCGATTAGTACACGTTATGGGTAGTGTTCCGCGCGCTACCAACCCAGAAACTCTTTTTGGTCAGCGCAATCCATTGCGCACTTGTTTGCAGACTGGTGAAACCATCCTGGCTTCCAACGCAGATGAGACGGATGATTGGCGTAATACGCCCTTGCTCAATGGGCTACGTGCCAAAGCTTTCATATGTTTGCCCGTTAGAGTTGAAGAAAAGACTGTAGCGGCCGTTTTGGCAGTCAGCCCTGAACCGTTGCCGCCCTTCACTGATGAAGACCAACAAGTATATTATCAGATCGCCCGTCAAACGTCCCTTATCTTACAGAATATCTCTCTGCTCAATGAAACACGCCGAAGGTTGCAGGAAGTAGACCTTTTACTTGACTTCAGCCGTCAGATTAGTGGCTTGCCTCCTGAAGAAATAGTCAAAGCTTTGCTGGAGAGCGCTCGGCGGGTGATCCAGCCTGCTGCCCATGCAGGGGCAGTCCTGCTCTGGGATGAGGATGCCGCACGGCTGATTCCTTGGACGGCCGCTGGTTACGCGGATAATGATAGCCTGATGAAGATCAATTATAAGATCGGCGAAGCTCTGCCCGGTATGGTTTTTGAAACACAAACACCGCGTCGTGATGATGAACTGAACTTTGCGCGTGATTATTCTCTCTCGGCTGACAATCTTTTCCTGTACCGCCAAGCAACTGGAGGCCGTTTGCCCGTCTCCAATTTGGTAATACCCATTGTTTCAGGTGCGCAAGGGTTGGGTGTTTTGTTATTGGACAACTTCAACACACAAGCTGCATTCAAAGCCGAAGATGAGACCCTGTTATTATCGCTTGCCCAACAAGTAGCACTCTCATTGGAAAACGTTCGCTTAGTACAGGCGACTCAGGAACGCGCCAGGCAACTCCAGGCTTTGAACGAGGTCGCTACATCCTTGACCTCGAGCCTGAAGAGCGATGAATTGGTTACCTCCCTGCTTGAACAATTGCAACCTGTTCTTCCTTTTGATACGGCAACCTTACTGTTGCGTGAGGAAGATCAATTAGAGGTCGCTGCGGCTGCCGGATTTTCTGATTCTGAAAAACGATTGGGTCTGACCGTTGCAGTGGAAGATAGTGCCTTGTTCCAGGAGATGATTCGTACGGGGCAATCCATTGTCGTAGCTGATGTGCGCGAAGATTCACGTTTTCCGAAAATTGAAGCGCCACGCTTATCCTGGTTGGGCATTCCGCTCATCTCCAAAGGCGAAGTAATAGGTGTCATCACGCTTGAAAAGTGGCAGGCCAATTTTTATACGCCAGAACAGGTACAGATCGCAACAACTTTCGCCAGTCAGGCGGCGGTTGCATTTGAAAATGCCCGTCTTTATGAAGAGAGTCTAAATCGTGCTGCCGAACTCGACCAGCGTTCACAGCGTTTGGCCTTGCTGAACCGTTTCTCATCTAAACTGAGTGGTTTGTTGGATGCGGATGAAATCCGGAAGGTTACGGCGAAAGAGTTACGGCAGGCATTTGGCGCCTTGCGCGTTTCAGTTGTCAGTTTGGAAGGACAAACACCAACTTGGGAATTTATCACGCCAGATATTAACGTTAAATTACCTAAAACATTACAAGAAATTCCACTCTTCAATCATTTACGCGAGTCGCGAGGCGTATTCACAAGCGAAGATTTCTTGGATGAGCCTGACCTGGCGCCACTGAAGACTATGCTTGGCGATGAGGCAACCAGCGTGCTTGTATTACCCCTTGTAAGTGGCGGCAATCTGCGCAGTATCCTGTTTGTGCAATTACCTGCTCAAGAACGTCTGAGCACCTCAGAAGTCGAGTTGGCACTCACCATTGCCAATCAGGCTTCTGTTGCGCTGGATAGCGCGCGTTTGTTCCAGGAAGCGCAACACCGTGCGCAAGAAACAATGGCGTTAGCAGAGGTTAGCCGTGATATATCGGCCACCTTGGATCTCGAAGATGTGTTGAAGCGTATCGTTGCTTATGCAAAAGACTTGTTACAGACCGAAACGAGTGCGGTCTACCTCTCTGAGCCTGACTCCAATGCATTGCGTGGTATCGCTGTTATTGGAGAGGATGCGGGGGAGATCAGGAATTCTCCCTTGCCGATTGGTGAAGGCATCCTTGGGATGATTGCTGAGCAGAAGGTGGGCGAAATTGTCAATGACGCAGAAAATGATCCCCGTGCTCGAATTATCGATGGCACGAAGAGAAGTGTACACGAACACTTAATGGCCGTACCGGTTCTCTCAAAAGAGCGGCTAAGCGGGTTGATGGCAGTTTGGCGCACAGGCAAAGGGTTGGAATTTACTGAGGTTGAGTTGGGATTCTTGAACAGCCTTGCACAACAGGCGGCTGTAGCGATTGAAAATGCGCGCTTGTTTGCTGAAACACAGCGACTGGCAGAAGAACTGGAACAACGGGTTATAGACCGCACAGCCGAATTGGAAAACGAGAAAGCCAATACCGAAACCTTGCTACGCATCCTGACAGAAGTCTCAGCCAGCCTTGACCTTGACCGTGCACTTAGCCGTACTCTGGCTTTGCTAAATGATGCTGTTGGCGCAGAGCAGGGTACGATTATGTTGTTACAGGCGGATGACAATTTGTTGCATTACCGCGCTGGTTATGGCTATTTGACTGGAAAGACAGTGTCCGATAGCCGTGGCTTTACACTTAAGGTGGGTGAGGGTTTGGCTGGCTGGGTTGTTGAGACCCGCGAGGCAACCTTTGTGGAAGATTTACATAAAGATCCGCGTTGGGTCAGGTCTGGGACTGTAGCAAGCGAGCATCGCAGCTCGATTGTTGCCCCCTTGTTGGTGGGTGAAGATGTGATCGGTGTGTTGATGGTATTTCATCGCCAGGTTGGTTACTTTGGTCCGGAACGCCTAGGTATGGTCAAAGCGATTGCGGGTCAGGTTGCGATAGCCATCAACAATGCTCACCTTTATGAGCTGATTCGCGACCAGGCAGAGCGCTTGGGTAATATGTTACGTAAGGAACAGGTAGAAGCCAGCCGTTCACAGGCTATTTTGGAGGCAGTTGCCGATGGTGTGGTAGTGACTGGTCCTGAAAACAGGATTACGTTCTTGAACAGCTCAGCCGCTGCGATTCTTGACCTCAAGGCTGAGAATGTCATTGACCAACCATTGGAGGCCTTTGGCGGTATTTTCGGTAGGGCTGCAAGCACATGGATGCAGACCATCAGTAACTGGTCGAACGAACCGGATTCATATCAGGCAGGCGAATCATATGCGGAGCAGTTGGAACTTGAAGACGGCCGTATTGCATTGGTGCACCTCGCTCCGGTCATCTTGCAGAACGATTTTCTGGGAACGGTATCCATTTTCCGTGACATTACCCATGAGGTTGAAGTAGACAGGCTAAAGTCCGAGTTTGTAGCGACGGTCAGTCATGAATTGCGGACACCAATGACCTCCATCCGTGGTTATGTAGATATCCTGCTGATGGGCGCCGCTGGTGCCTTGAATGAAAACCAGACGCATTTCTTGAGTATCGTCAAGAACAATACGGAACGTCTCAACATTCTTGTGAACGATTTGCTGGATATTTCTCGTATCGAGGCCGGACGTGTAACGCTGGCCCCACAATCTCTGGACTTGCGTGACGTGGCCGAAGATGCGCTTGCGGATTTATTGCGCCGTTCCCAGGAAGAGAACAAACCTATGGCTTTTGCACTGGACGCAGCCAAGAATCTCCCACGTGTGCAAGGTGATGCGGAACGTATCCGGCAGGTGTTGGGCAATTTAGTAAGCAATGCCTACCACTACACACCTGAAAACGGCCAAATAACCGTGCACATTACTGTTACGGATAGCAACGAAGTACAGGTGGATGTAATGGACACCGGCGTTGGCATCCCCGTAGAAGATCAAGGACGCATTTTTGATCGTTTTTACCGTGGCGAAGATCCGCTTGTTCTGGCTACACCTGGCACTGGCTTGGGATTGGCAATTGTGAAACAGTTAGTAGAAATGCATAACGGACGTATTTGGCTGAAAAGTGATGGTGTAGGTAAAGGGAGTACATTTTCTTTTACCTTGCCTGTATATAAGAAAGGCGAGTGAGGAATCGATGACGAAGATTTTGATTGCGGAAGACGAACCTGACATTCGGGATTTGATTGCCTTCACTTTGCGTTTTGCAGGATACGAAGTGGCGACCTGTTCGAATGGTGAAGAAGCCGTGCAACTGGCGAAGAAAGAATATCCCGACCTGATCTTGTTGGATGTGCGCATGCCGCGCATGACCGGCTATGACGCTTGTAAAGAGATCAAAGCCGATCCCACTCTAAAAGATGTCCCCGTTGTTTTTCTCTCTGCGAAAGGACAGGAAGCAGAAATAAATGATGGTATGGAAGCCGGCGCCGAAGAGTACTTGCTAAAACCTTTTGCGCCTGATCAGTTGACCGAACGGGTTCGCTCCGTTCTGGCTAAGTTCGGAAAGTAAGAGATTTTGGTCTGGGAAAGTTCCTGATCGCATGAGCGCCATTTTATTGGACGGACAAATCGTTCACTATGAGGTGTTGGGACGCGGTCGTCCCATCATCTTCCTCCACGGTTGGATTGGCTCGTGGCGCTATTGGATCACATCTATGCAGGTCGCTTCCACTTCCTTTCGTGCTTATGGGCTCGACCTGTGGGGATTTGGGGAATCCGCTCATGACCCGATGCGTTATACCATCGACCAGCAGACCGATCTGCTCAGCCATTTTCTGGACGAAATGGGGATTGGCAAAGTGGCGCTTGTCGGGCATGGGCTTGGCGCGCTGGTGGGCTTCAATTTTTGCGTTCGCTGGCCGAAAAGTGTGGATCGCATGATGGCAGTCAGTTGCCCAATGTTTTATGACTCGATTAATGCTCGCTTGCGGACTCCATCTTTACCAGATTTGGTGACCTGGCTGGGAAGTAAGTCTCCAGAGGCAACTGCTGCCCTGGCTGATGCTACAAAAGCGGACCCGCAGGCTATTACGATCTCGATTAGCGGTTTTCAGTCGAATGGCTTATTTGGCCAAATGCGCCAGACCCAGATTCCTTGTCTGCTCGTTCACGGACTGAGCGACCCTGCAATTCCTGCTCCACCTGCTGATAATTCGGTTAACTTACCACACATGATGCACCATGTTGTATTGGATGGCTCCGGGCATTTTCCAATGATCGATGAAACCGCCCGCTTCAATCGTTTGCTGACTGACTTTTTAGCGCTCGATTCTGGCGTCAGTCCGCGTGAGTTGCAACTCAAGGACGAATGGAAGCGCCGCATACGCTAATACCCGGACAAATATGATTATGATTACTGACAACCACCGTATATACACAGGGAAAATCTGTCAATCAAAGCTACATTGTTCGGGCACTAGCCAGGGCAGGCGAAATGGTCTGCCCTGAGTTTTTATCTGTGCCGCGTGGAAGCAAATAAGTGAAAGCGGCATCTTGA
>CAZLOC010000132.1:0-9586 GCA_964560935.1 uncultured Anaerolineaceae bacterium
GGTATTCCCTCCGCCCCGTGCGCAGCTTCCATCAGCGCCTCAGAAAGCGTCGGGTGGGCGTGGACGTTGCGGGCGATCTCGGACGAGGTCAGCTCCATCATGTGCGCCAGGGTCAACTCGGGCAACAACTCGGTCACTTCGGGACCGATCATGTGCGCCCCCAGAATCTCGCCGTACTTTTCATCCACCACCAGCTTGACCCAGCCCACAGCATCGCCCAGGCCAAGCGCCTTGCCGTTGGCCTGGAAGGGGAAGCGCCCCACCTTCACGCTATACCCGCGTTCTTTGGCCTGCGCTTCGGTCAGCCCAAAGGAGGCCACCTGCGGCTGGCAATAGGTGGCGCGCGGCATCATCTCGTAATCGAGCGTGACGGTCTCCGCGCCGGCGATGTTCTCCGCGGCAATAATGCCCATAGCCGAACCGACGTGCGCCAGCATCAGTTTGCCGGTCACATCGCCGATGGCCCAGAGGCCGGGCACGTTGGTCTGCATCTTTTCGTCGATTTCGATAAAGCCACGCTCATTAAGCTTGACGCCGAGTTCCTCCAGCCCCAGGCCTTTGGAGTTCGGGCGGAACCCGATCGCGACCAGGGCCTGCTCGGCTTCGAGCGTCGTCTCCACCCCCTCGGCGCTGACTACTACCTTGACGCCCGTTTTTGCGGCTTCCACTGATTCGACCTTATGACCCACCAACGACTTGATGCCGCGTTTATCGAAGGCCTTCTTCAACTCCTTCCCGACTTCCTCATCCTCCATAGGCAGCAGGCTGGGCAGCATCTCGACGATGGTCACCTCTGCGCCGTAGGCATTCCAGACAGTGGCGAATTCCACGCCGACCGCGCCCGCGCCGATGATAATGACAGACTTGGGCAGTTTTTCCTGCAGGATGGCTTCAAGGTAGGTGACGATATTCTTCCCGTCCACTTTCCAGGCCGGGGGGACCAGCGAAGAAGCGCCCGTCGCCAGGATGACGTTTTGGGTGGATAGCTCCGTCGTTTTGCCATCGGCGCCGGTAACGGAAACAGTTTTGGGTCCAGAAAGATGCGCAGTCCCCATGTGGACGTCGATTTTGTTTTTCTTCATCAGGAATCCGACGCCCTTGACCAATCTGTCCGATACCTGACGGCTGCGTTTGACAGCCACACTGTAGTCCAGTTTGAGATTGTCGAAGGAAAAGCCGAATTCCTGGCTGCGCTCACGCAGGGTATGGGCCAGTTCGGCGTTCTTGAGCAGCGCTTTGGAGGGAATGCAGCCCACGTTCAGGCACACGCCGCCGAGCCATTGTTTGTCGACGATGGCGGTCTTCTGTCCGAGTTGCGTCGCGCGGATGGCGGCCACGTAGCCCCCGGGACCCGCGCCAATCACGATGACATCATATTGTTCAGGCATAAAGGTTCTCCAATTAAAGATATTAACTTCAGTAAATCAAAAATTTCTTGTCACCCTGAGCGTGGCGAAGGGTCTCCCGCGCTCCGAGCGGAGATTCTTCGCCCCTTCGGGGCTCAGAATGACAATCATGAGATTTCTGAATTTCGATGCGAAAGCCTTGCGAAGGCATATCCTGAGGGCATCGCCCGAAGGATCAAACCTTCGCAAGGTTCGTTTCGATTGGTTTACGGAAGGACAGCCCGATTGCTCAGACCTTTAGAGCCAGCAAATATTGAAGGATCTCATTCATCGTGTTGAGGCGGCCCATATCCTTTTCGGGGATGTCGATATGCAGGCGCTCGCTCATGGCGATGAAGAAGTTGAGGGCGTCGAAGGAGTCGATATCGAGGCCTTCGCGCAGGTTATCGTCCAAGTCGAGCGCAGCGGGGTCGGAGCCGGGGGCGACCTTAGCCAATTCGGCGATGATGATTTCCTTGAGTTCGCTCTCATTCATAGTTTTTCTACCTCCTGCAGGTTGCGATTCAATGCTTCCAGGAACAAGCCGCCTTTGTGGCCGTCCGTGGCGCGGTGGTCGCCCGCCAGGGTGGCTACCAGCACCGGTCGAACGCACAATGCGCCGTTCACTGCCCAGGGTTGCGGGGTGATCTTGCCCAACCCGACCAGGGCCACCTGGGGCGGGTAAATGACGCCAAAGACCTTTTCCACCCCGCGATCGCCCAGGCTGGTGACGGTGATAGTGGCGTCGGTCAGTTCAGAGGAGCGCAAACGGTTGCCGCGCGTGCGGACGATCAGGTCGTTCATCGCCTCGCGCAGCTCGTCGAAGTCCTTCATGTCGGTGTCATGGATGGCGGGGGTGAGCAGGCCGCCCTGTCGCAGGTTAATGGCGAAGCCGATGTGGATGGCTTCGCTTACCTGGTGGCTTCCATCGATCCAGAAGCCGTTCAACTCGGGTACTTCGGTCAACGACTTGGCCACGGCTTTGAGCAGCACTACTACCGGTAGCAGACGCTCGCGGATGGAGCGCTTCAGGTTTTCTTCTTCCAGCCAACGCAGGGCATTAGTCATGTCGATGCTGGTTTCCATGTAGTAATGCGGGATATCCCGGTTGGATTTGCTCATGGCTGCGGCAATGGCCGAGCGCATGGCGGTCTGGAAATCAACGGCTTTCTTCGCCTCGGTAGCAGGCTCTGCCTTGGCTTCGACTGGCGGTGGGGCAGCCTTTTCCACCGCGGGCGCAGGTGATTCCTTGATCTCGGGCTTGAGCGGCTCAGCCATCGCGGGAGCAGGCGCAGGGGCGGCTTTCTGAGCCTGGGCGGCGCGTTCGATATCGACGCGCTGGATCGCTCCTCCAGGGCCGGTGCCCTTTACCTGGCGAAGATCAACACCAAGTTCGATCGCCATCCTGCTCGCCAGGGGAGATATCCTGATGCGGCCCTCGGTTGCCGGCGGCTGCGGTATTGCGGCTTTCATCGCTTCTGCTACTACCTCTGCGGCAGGTTTTACCGTCTCAGGAATTTTCTCGGTTTTTGCAGTTTCGGGTGGTTTCTGGGCCTCAGGGGCCGGCTTCGATTTGCCAAATTCCTCCTCCGAGGAGATGGTCGCCAGCACCTGCCCGACCGGGACTTCCTGGCCGGCCTGGAAGAAGATCTGGTCCAGGATACCGTCTTCGAAGCACTCGATCTCGATGACACCTTTGGCGGTCTCCACAGCGGCGATGATATCACCGCGGTGGACGGGATCGCCCGATTTTTTCTTCCATTCTGCCAGGGTGCCGGCGTCCATATCGGCGCCCAGGCTTGGCATTTTGAATTCGCTCATCACTGCACCAACTTTCTGACCGCGGCTGCAATGGTCTCAGGTTGCGGGACAGCCGCTTCTTCCATGTGCTTGGAATAGGGCATGGGCACTTCGGAGCTGCACAGCCGTTCGACCGGCCGGTCCAGGTCATAGAACAGGTTCTCTGTGATCCGGGCGCTGATCTCGCCAGAGAGGCTTCCACTGCGCCAGCCTTCTTCCACGATCAACACCTGGTGCGTCTTGACCACCGAGCCAAAGATCGTATCGTCATCCAGCGGCCGCAACGTGCGCAGGTCGATCACCTCGGTATCGATGCCTTCCTGGGCCAGGGTCTCGGCGGCAGTCATCGACTTCGGCAGGCAGGAGCCATAGGTGATCAGGGTCACATCCTTGCCAGGGCGGCGGATCTTGGCATGGTCGATATCCACCGGCTGCGGGTTGGCGGGGACCATCTCGGTCATGTTGTACATCACCTGCTGCTCGAAGATCAGGACCGGGTCGGGGTCTTCCAGGGCCGGCCAGAGCATGCCGCGCATGTCTTCGACGGTACCCGGGGCCAGTATCTTAATGCCAGGAATATGGGCATACCAGCCTTCCAGGCTATGGGCGTGCTGGGCACCAAGCTGCCGCCCGGAGCCCGTGGCCATACGGATGACAACCGGCACATTGAAAAGGCCGCCCGACATATGCAGGATGGTGGCGGCGGTATTGAGAATCTGATCCAACGCCAGCAGGCTGAAGTTCACGGTCATGATTTCCACGATCGGGCGCATCCCATTCATACTGGCGCCAATGCCAATGCCGGCAATGGCTGACTCACTGAGAGGCATGTCGCGGATCTTCTCGGGGCCGAATTCATCGAACAGCCCTTTGCTGACGGCGAAGCAGCCGCCGTAGCGGCCCACATCGGCGCCCATCAGGAAGCAGCGCTCGTCACGCAGAATGGCTTCGCGCATCGCCTGGCGCATCCCTTCCCGGTATGTCATTTTCACCAGCTGCTGAGTATCTGTGATCATGACTGGCTCCTTTCCGTATAAACGAAGCGGGTAAGGTCATCTACCGATTCCCAGGGGGAATCTTCGGCAAAATCGACCGCATGTTGGACGACCTCGGCGACATCTTTTTCTATGGCCTGGATTTCCTCATCCCGGATCATTTTTTGATCTTTGAGATACTTTGTGAACAAAGTGATGGGATCGCGCTTCTTGGCCTCTTCGACTTCCGCTTTGTCGCGGTACAGCTCGGCGTCGAACATCGAGTGCGGGCGGAAACGGTAGGTGATGGCTTCGATGAAGTAAGGGCCTTTGCCGGAGCGCAAGTAATCACAGGCTTCGCGAGCGGCTTGCTCCATCGCCAGAACGTCATTTCCATCCACTTGCACGGCCTTGACATTGTAGCTGGCGGCTTTTTCGGCCAGGTTGGTGTTCGATTCGTGATAGCGCAGGGCAGTACCCATGCAGTACAGGTTGTTTTCGACAACGAACAGGGTTGGCGTTTGCCACAGGGCGCCCAGGTTAAGCGATTCGTGGAATTCACCTTCTGCTACAGCGCCTTCTCCAAGGAAGCAGGCGGTCACATTCGGCTTTTTCTGCATCTTATCGGCCAGGGCAATGCCCACTGCCAGGGGCAGGTGACTGCACACGATGGCGTTGCCGCCAAAGAAGCGATGGGGTTTATCGAAGAGGTGCATCGAACCGCCCCGACCGCGGGCGCAGCCGGTCAGCTTCCCGTACATTTCCGCCATGATCACATCGGCGCTGACTCCGCGGGCCAGGGCGTGCCCGTGCTCGCGGTAAGTCGCCACTACCGAGTCCTCAGGGGTTAATGCCTGCATGACGCCGACAGCAATGGCCTCTTCGCCGATATACAGGTGCAGAAAGCCTCTAATCTTGGAGGCCTGGTACAGCTCAGCGGCCTTCTCTTCGTAGCGCCGGATCAAGATCATCTCGTGTAACAGGTGATGCAGATGTTCTCGCTGACCGGCTGAGGGAGAATCTTTGGCTTTTTTTGTTTCTTTCGTTGCAGTTTTTGTACTCATTCTGTCGTCTCCAGTGTGGATGTATCACCCTCGGGCAACCCGAGCTCGCGGGATTTAAGTAGACGGCGCATAATCTTGCCGCTGCGTGTCTTCGGGAGGTATTCCACGAATTCGATCTCCTTGGGCGCCACTGCCGAGCCCAACTTCTTGCGCCCGAAGCCTAGCAACTCCATGCGCAATTCATCGCAGGGGTTGAAGTTGGGCTTGAGGGCTACGAAGGCTTTGACAAGCTCACCAATAACCGGATCGGGTTTACCAATGACGCCCGCTTCAGCTACGGCTGGATGTTCCAACAAGGCGCTCTCGACTTCGAAGGGGCCCACCATGTGTCCAGCCGTCTTGATGATATCGTCGGCGCGGCCGATGAACCAGAAATAGCCGTCCTCGTCGCGTTCTGCCAGGTCGCCGGTGAAATACCAGCCGCCGACGAAGCACTTGTTGTAGCGCGCTTCATCGTGGATGTAGCCGCGGAACATGGAGGGCCAGCCGGGTTTGAGGGCCAACTCACCTTCGACGGAAGGGTTATCCTCGATCGTGACGTTCCCATTTTCGTCGCGATGCAGGATGGCGGCGGTAATCCCGGGCAACGGGCGACCCATTGAACCCGGACGGATATCCATCACGTTGTAGTTCGAAATCATGATGCCGCCGGTTTCTGTCTGCCACCAGTTGTCATGGATGATGAGGTCGAGCACTTCTTCGCCCCAAACGACCGCCTCAGGGTTCAACGGTTCTCCTACGCTGGCGGAGAAGCGCAAATGGCTCAGGTCATACAGTTCGCGTGGTTTGATATCCAGGCGCATCAGGCGGCGGATAGCGGTGGGCGCAGTGTACCAGATGGTCACTTTTTGATCCTGCAATGTTTGGTACCAGCGCTCGGGATCGAATTCCGCCTCGTCGACGATATTGGTGACGCCATGCAGAAGCGGGGCGATGACACCATACGAAGTGCCGGTCACCCAGCCAGGGTCTGCTGTACACCAAAAAACATCGTTCTCGTGCATGTCCAAGGCATACTTGGCAGTCATGTAATGCACCATCACGGCCTTATGCACGTGGATAGCGCCCTTGGGCATGCCGGTGGTGCCGCTGGTAAAATGCAGGCAGGACATATCTTCCGGGTCGGTCGGTGGGATGGTAAATTCAGGAGAAGCTTTGGCCATCAGCTTTGGCAACGAAAGCACATTCTCTTGAAGATCTTCATCCACATCCGAGAGCAGGACATATTTCAATTCCGGCAGTCTGTCCCAAATCCCTACAATCTTCTTGTTGTATTGCATTTTTGTGGTGACCAAAACCTTGGCGTCACCACGGAACAAGCGTTGGTAAACCGGCTCGGAACCGAAAGCGGAAAAGAGCGGGCAGAATACACTGACGTTCTTCAGCGTGCCCAGGGCAGCGATGTAAAGCGCGGGGATGCGGCCTGCCAGGACGGCAACGCGGTCGCCTTTCCCCACGCCCAGCATGCGAATTAGATTAGCAAACCGGTTGGTTTGCTCTTTGAGCTCTCCATAGGTGAAATCTAATACATCCCCGTCTTTGCCGAGCCAGCGTAGGGCCAGCTTGTCTCGCTTTGGCCCTGCAGCATGGCGGTCTACGGCTTCATAAGCAATATTGATCCCAGTACCATTGGGTAGGCCATCCAATTCCCCCAGAATCTGCTCCCAGGAGAATTCTGAATAGGTTTGCTGATAGTTCGTGAGATTAGGAGGCACGGACCAAGAGCCTGGAATCTTCCTGATTTGTTTGAATTCCATAGGTCCTTCTTTATTGATATTTGCAGTTGGTTCGTCCGTGCGATTGGGTTTGCGCGGCCTTCCTTTGGCGTTTGACCAACTGAAGTTTGGGAATTGACCTCGCAGCCAGATACCGGAATTCTCCTATATCCCGTGAATCTGGGGATAAGAATTATCAAATCCTTTGAACAAAAAACGGCCTCCTTACTCTATCCAGGGAGCGCGGTTGCACCGATGGTCTGGGTAGAGGGGAGCGCCGGTGAAAAGGACGTGTCGCCGGGCCGATGAAGGTAATCTGGTTTTTTTTCATGGTTGCCTCAAACAAACTCGTTATGGCATCGAAGAGATCCTTCCTCAACGGTGTTTCCGGTCATTGAAGTGATCGGGAGGAGCAAATGTGAGTTTTTAGTCTAGTACTCTATGAATAGCTGTGTCTCCATTTTTCTTGTGCCAGATCCAGGGTTCGCCTCTTATCTCTTCCCAGGCCGGGCAACAAAAAATGCCATAGACCCTATGTCTACGGCATCGATGAAATTGCAATGTATCAACCTGATAGCATGACCGTCTGCGTTGCAGCTGCGACAAAAATCGATTGTGATTAATTTCATTATAGAACGACTGCGATGTTTTCTAATCTGCCATTCATCAGGGGAAAAGAGTGACATTCATCCTGTCCCACCTGCAGAACCAAATATTCGTTGAGAAACGATGCAAGATATAACAGAAAGATACTTCTATGAAGTAGAAGAAATATCCTGAAATATTTTCTCAGGCTTCCTCCCAAAGCAACGGTACATCCATTCAATCCGCCGGAGCACGAAGTTCAACGGCCTGTTCTGCCTCCGACAGCGTCGGTTCGCGCCTGTCAAAGCCAAAGCGCTCGAAGATGTCAGCGTATAGCTCGATGATCTGCTGGCGGGTGAAGCCCATCTCCTCGTAGGAGTAGACGTGGTCGCTTTTGTAAGCCAGGGTCTCGGCGATGGCTTCGGTCACGATCTTATCGAGGGCGGGCTGGTCTGGATAGCCGAACTGCTCATAGAAGCCACGGATGACGCCTTCTGGGTTTTGGATCAGTTCATCGTATCCCAGGAGCAGGTGGCGGGGGGAAGGATGCGCGTCCAGATATTTCAAGGGGTGACAGTACCAGTGCTGGGTCAGGTCCAGGATTTCGTCAATATACAAGAATTTTTCTTCCGGCTCGGTGAACTGGCTGCGAGCGTAGTTGATCCATGAGACCGTGGAGGGCAGCATATCCAATGGGTTGCGGACCAGATAAATGATGCGCGCATCGGGGAAGAATTCGGAGAGCGTTTCGATCTTGGGGCTGAAGGCCGGGTTCTTGGCCACGAAGTATTTTGCGCCGGTGGCGTACAGGTGTCGTTGCAGCATGGACTTGTAGAATCCCATGATGCGGCGCTTGTGTTTGGGCGGGAGCGCTTTGTCGAAGTGCTGGTAGTCCGGCAGTTCGTCCATGAAGGGGAACAGATAGCTGATGAAGTAACCGTCCCAGTCCTGAAAATGGATGTTTTCGTCCTCTTCAGGTTTGAAGAACGAGATGGGATGGATGCGGATCTTGCCGAGCGTGGCCCGGTCGAAGGCGTACAGCAGGCGATGCAGGTGGCCGCCCAGTTTGTAGTCGAGGCGCGAGACGAATTGGGTGATCTTCTTTTGTGTGACGGAGGGAGCCAGGTAGATATCCCAGATGGTCAGGCTGGTGAAATTGTCGTCGCGCGAGAGCAGGCGGTGCAGGAAGGTGGAGCCGCTGCGGAAATTGCCCAGGATGAAAAGCGGCTTTTCGACTGGCTGCGTTTTGTGACCGGGGAAGAAAATATCATCCAGTAAGAAGCCGAACCAGTGCGCCAGCCCGCCCAGCGGCCAGACCAGGTAGAACAGGATGAGGAAGGTCAATCGTTTACGGGTCAGACGGGCGGGCGTGCCTTTCCATTGAAAGAACGAGCGATAGAACACACGCCAGAACAGGCGGAAATTATATGACATAGAGAGGAGTATTCCTTAATTCGCCACAGACACCCACACTTGCGCCAGGTGCAAGTGTAAACGCAGATGAACAATTATTTTGATAAACCACATTTTTTATTTATCAAGCAATCGAATTGATCTGTGCTCATCTGTGGTCAGTTTTGACACAGAAAAAGGCCGGGCGGCCTTTTGGTCTGGGCTATTCTAACAGATTTCAGCGCACCAATTTGCCCCCGAATGCGACCCGGCCTGCCCCATCCGGTTGATATAGAATGTGGACGTTAGTGCTCGGACGGTTCAGGATCCTGGCGATTGCTTTGGTCAGCCGGGCGATTTCGTCTTCCAGTGCACTTCCTTTTTGGATGCTTCGACTTCGCTCAGCACGCGCCCTGGACTTGAGCACCGTCACAAAGACCGGATACGCGCCCGGGGGTGTCCCGTGATCTTCGGCGTACTGCGCCGACGGGATGAAGCGTACTTTAACCCACACCGTCCCCTGCGGTGCACCGAAGACCTGCGCAGCCTCGTCGGCGAGAGACTGCGTCAGGTCGGCTGGCAGGCTCTGGTTAGAATCTGATGTGACGATTTCAATATCGAGAATGGGCATTCAGACTTTCCTTGTTCGTCAGTAATATTCTAAAGAATAT
>CAZLOC010000133.1:0-5099 GCA_964560935.1 uncultured Anaerolineaceae bacterium
GACACAGTACGCGCCTATCTGATGTTCTTCGCAAGATGGGACATGGGCGGCCCCTGGAACTCACAGGGCATCGAGGGATCAGTGCGCTGGATTCGCCGCATTTGGACGCTGTTCACGGATCCTTCTACACCCGGAACTGCTACTGATGAAACCAAGCGGACTCTGCGCCGAAAAGTCCACCAAACCTTGAAATCCGTCACGCGTGACTTCGAGCAATTCGAGTTCAACACCATCATCTCCTCGTTGATGGAACTGATGAACGAGATGTACAAGGCGCGCGAAGCCGGAGCCGCCGGTTCCAAAGAATGGGAAGAAGCCAAGGATATTTACCTGTGCATGATGGCCCCGGTCACGCCGCACATCGCCGAAGAACTGTGGACCGAGCACCTGGACAAGCCTTACTCCATCCACCAGCAGCCCTGGCCGCAGGTGGACGAGGCGGCCACCAAAGAAGACAGCATCGAAATTCCCGTGCAGGTCAACGGCAAACTGCGCGGCAAAGTGACCGTTCCCGCTGATGCCAGCGAAGAAGACATCAAAGCTGCCGCGCTGGCAACCGACGGTGCGCAGAAGCACATGGAAGGCAAGGAGCCGCGCAAGGTTATCGTGGTGCCAGGGAAGCTGGTGAATATTGTGGTCTAAATAATAGACCGTTGACCGTGATGGACCGAGGGTCTTTGCTCTCGGTCTTTTTTAATTGCGTGAAGCAATAAAAAAACTTCCGCCCTGAGCGGAGCGAAGCGCAGTCGAAGGGCGCTTTTGCAAGTACACTTCGACTACGATGCAACCCTTCGACCACAATTTCCTCATATTTTCTTAATGCGCCGCTACTATACTGTCTGTTTACTTGCCGAATGACTACACAAACTTTAGGAGTATTGACCATGAAAATTCCCCAATTTATCCTCACCATCGCGTTGGCCTTGTTGACCGCCTGCAAGGCGGATGCCAGTGCCCCCATGACGGAACCAACTCTCCCGGCGGCGGAAGTCCATTCAACGGTGGCAGCCCCAACGTCCACGGGTGAAGCGGATGCGTCGCCTACGGCCGTTCCGCCCGAGGATACGGAACCAGTCCAATCTGAAGAACAGGCTGTGTTATCCGCCTTTTCCCAGCCGGTGACTGCGACCGGGGAGTTGTTGGTGCTGTATGGACACGTGCTGGATGCGAGCGGTGCGCCGTTGAGCGGCTATGTGGTAGAGATCTGGCAGGTGGACGCGGACGGGATCTACGACCACCCGGGTGACTCGAAAACTGCGGGCCGCGATATGGGTTTCCAGTTCTACGGCACGGCGCTGACAGACGATAACGGGCTGTTCGCCTTTCGCACGCTTGTGCCGGCGCGCTATGAGTCGCGGCCCAGGCACATCCATTTCAAGGTCAAAAAAGATGGTGCGGAAGTGCTGACGTCGCAGTTCTATTTCACGGGTGACGTGGACGCCGGGCAACTGGGACCTGCCGGGGAGATGTCGCTGCTGGACATGATTGATACGCAGAATGCCAGCGGAAGTGTGGTGAAGCTAGCCTCCAAAGATATCGTGGTGGAGGCTGGCGCAGGCGGAAATCTGACCCTGACCCCCTCACAGACCGAAGGGCCGTATTATCCGGTGGTGGATGTGGCTCAGTTTGATAATGATCTGGCAAGTGTACAGTGAAGAACCTTGTTTTGATTGATAGTTGAATAGCCCAAAATTCATCTTTCATACTGACCAGTTGGCCTTCTTCTGCCCGCTACCGATGATGAGTCTCTTGGTAGTGGAGATCATCCAGTACAAGTGCTTGACGCTATGAATGAAAAGCCCCAGCAGGGCAACTGAACCAACGGCCTTGTGGAACTCGCCCATGGAGCTAGAGGTTTGTACAACTGGCCCTGTAATAGCAGCCAGCAAAATCATGACCGTCACCATGCTATTCATACCGAGTTTGATTTTGCCTTTGACCTTACCGGTAAGAACAGCCCGGAACCATCCCAGGTGCCATACAATGTGGACCAGGCATCCCAGGGTTAGCAGAACGCTGGAAACGATATGGGCAGTCGATGCGCCAGACGACGATTCGGCCTGCCTGCCAGCCAATGAAGCGATGTTGATACCCAGCAGCAGGAAGAGCGCTATGTCCATCAGGTAATTTCGGATGATTTTGTTCATTTGATTTCTCCTTCGTGATGTTTTTCTTGTCGTTTGATTACGCCCACATCATAAGGATTTCCTGCTTGGAACTATAGTGAATGCGCTCATGAGCGCTCATGAAAAGAGACATGAATTTGTATGACCACACTCATAACAAATGTGATCGCAGTCATGTGAATTATTCTTTCTCCTATGCTATGATTGGAATGTGAAATCGAGCCGTCTTGAGCCAGGTATCCTGAATCTTTTCCGTCTCTTCCTCATCGTACAATTCGTCTTGATCTTCGTGAACGTGATGGCTCATTCCGCTCGCGGTTATTTGAAGGATTGCCCGTGGTGCGCAGTCGCATTTGGGGCGGCCAACATCTTGCTTTTGCTGGGTTATCTCTCATGGCCCTGGCTGCAAGAGAGAATGGGGTGTTTTTACCTTCCCATCGCTTTACTCTACGCGGTTATCTTTTCTCTGGTCGCCCAGAACCTGTTCCTCACCGTACAGTTATCGCCGGCTGCAAGTGGCGGCAGTGAGGAGAGCGCCTGGCAGATATTCCTGTTCTTGTTTGTCCCCCTGGTGCTGGTAAGCTGGCAATACAACTTCAAAGCTGTCATTGCCTATTGTCTCTTTACGACTGTTTTGGATTACGTCCTGATCCGCTGCTCCAACCCAGATTATTTCCTCCTTCAACAAACCTTTAACCGGTTATTGTTCATCCGCTTCCTGTCGTTCATGCTGGTCGGCTATATCATTTCACGCATCATGCAGCAGTTGCGCCAGCAAAGGCAAGCGCTCCAGGAGGCCAACCTGAAGCTGGAGCTTTATGTTGCGACCATCGAGCAATTGACCGTTAGCCGGGAGCGCAACCGGCTGGCGCGCGAACTGCACGATACCCTGGCGCATACGCTCAGCGGTGTGGCTGTCCAGTTGGAAGCGGTCGATTCGCTTTGGACCTCGAACCGGGAGCAAGCGCAGCATATCCTGCGTCGGTCGCTGGGCACCACCCGCGAGGGACTGACCGAAACGCGGGTGGCGATCCAATCCCTGCGCGCCACCCCACTGGAGGACCTGGGCTTGGTAAATGCCATGCGGGACTATGCCGAATCAACCGCCCGAAGGATCGGTTTTCAACTTCAACTAAAACTGCCGGATACCCTCGAAGGTCTGACTCCGGAAGTCGAACAATGTTTTTATCGCATTGGGCAGGAGGCTCTCGAGAATGCCGCCCGGCATGCCAATGCGAACTTGGTTCAGGTGACGATCGAGAAAACCAATTTGGGATTACGCATGGAAATCAGCGATGATGGAACAGGCTTCGACACACAAGCCATCGATTCAGGGTCGCATTTTGGCCTGCGAGGCATGCACGAACGAGCTCAGGTCATCCACGCTGACCTTGAGATATCCAGTCATCCGGGCGAAGGCACGCGTTTGACTCTCTCCTGGAAGGATGAGAACAAGGGGGACGGTGGCGCAGAATGATCAGGATTTTGATTTGTGACGATCAGGACCTGGTGTGTGAGGGCTTGAAGGCCATCCTGAGCACCGACTTGGATCTGGAGGTGGTGGGTGTGGCAAACGATGGCGCCGAGGCCATCGAGATGATCCCGACATGCCAGCCAGACCTGGTCTTGATGGACCTGAAGATGCCCGGCATGAACGGCATCCATGCCACCCGCCACATCCACCAGCAGTATCCGCAAGTTCATGTTCTGGTGTTGACCACCTATGATGCCGACAACTGGGTCTTCGATGCCATCCGCGCCGGCGCGCGCGGTTACCTGTTGAAAGACACCCCCCGCGAACGCTTAATTGCTGCTATCAAGGAGACCGTTACCGGCAAAACACCCGTTGACCCTAACGTGGCTGGGAAGCTCTTTGCCCACGTGCAGCAGCAGACCTCCATCCCCGATACTTCTATCGCCAGCCTGCTCAGTGAACGCGAGAAGGAAGTGCTTGGCTTGCTGGGCAAAGGCCTATCCAACGCTGAGATAGCCACGAAAATCTACCTCTCCGAAGGCACGGTCAGGAATTATGTCAGTTCGATTTTCGAGAAATTGGGGGTCGCCGACCGCACCCAGGCCGCGATCCTGGCTATCCGTTCCGGGCTGGCCGACATATCGAATC
This sequence comes from uncultured Anaerolineaceae bacterium, assembly GCA_964560935.1. GTDB lineage: Bacteria > Chloroflexota > Anaerolineae > Anaerolineales > Villigracilaceae > JAABUE01. The sequence goes on from CAZLOC010000133.1 coordinate 4,249, forward strand.
AGTAGGGTTATGTATCCGCTGTAAAGGCAAGGGGGAGTTTTTTCGACATTTCATTCACGGTCAAAATGTGATTGGCCCGGCTGGCAATCATTAAATCTGGATGCATGCTCTATCATCCACCCTCTGAATTTGGTATACTCACTTAACCCAAACTACACAGGTATTTCATCTCATGTCCCGCTTTGAAATTGACGTAGATCCCGTAGACCATATTACCGCTGACGCTATCGGCAAACCCGGCCAGCGCGTTTTTTACATCCAGGCCTGGCAGGACCAGCGCACAGTGACTGTATTGATCGAGAAGTTCCAGTTGCAATCGCTTTCTGTTGGTGTGGAGCAATTCCTGGCCGAAGTCATCCGCCAGGCTCCCGAACTCGAAGACGCGCCTGGCGACTATATCGAAGACCAGATGCACATCAACCCGCCTGTGGACCCGCTCTTCCGCGTGGGTGAAGTCGGTCTTGGTTTTGACAAAGACCGCGACCGAGTCGTGCTCCAGACCCGCGAACTGTTGACCGAAGAGGAAGAGCCGGAATCCGCTGCCGTTGTGCGTTTCTGGTGTACGCGTGAGCAGATTCGCAAGATGGCGCGCTGGGGCGCGGAAGTAGTCACGCGCGGGCGGCCAATGTGTCCGCAGTGCGGCGCGCCGATGGAGCCGGAAGGCCATTTTTGCCCGAAGAAGAATGGGCACAAGCATTAGGTTTGTTGAAGGTTACGAGTTGAAAGTCGAAAAACCCTTCAACTTGTAACTTTCAACCCCGCCCCCATCTGCCATGTCATCCGCCCAGACTGACCTGCAAGCCGCTTTGCGAAAGGGTGAACTCGAACTCAAAGGCCAGTTCATGCTGGGC
>CAZLOC010000133.1:5199-9561 GCA_964560935.1 uncultured Anaerolineaceae bacterium
CACTACTTCAACTTCAGCGACGAAGACAAAGCACGCCTGAGACCCGTCATGCTCTTCGACCTGCTGTGCAACAATGCCGACCGTAAGGGCAGCCATGTCATCATCGAAGAAGGGACGAACAAAATGTGGCTGATTGATCACGGACTGTGTTTCCATGAAGATGACAAATTGCGGACGGTCATCTGGGACTACGCCGGGGAACTGATCGCAGACAACCTGCTCGAAGTACTTACGCATCTTCCATCGGATCCTTCGACAGGCTCAGGACAGGCCAGAAACCTGCTAGCTGATCTTCAACCTCATCTCAGCCCGAGGGAGATCGCTGCTCTCGTCAGACGGGCGAATGCTTTGGTTTCATCCGGCGTGTTTCCCCTCCCGCCCGAACATAGACGCGCTTTTCCTTATCCACCCTTGTAAGGGCGCGACACCCACTTTGCGGCGCTTTGCCGTATTTTATTTTGTTGCAACCCAATCTCTCCTCCCCCGTATATCTTCCCAGAAGGAGAGTACCCCCATGAATCGTAAATTTTTACCTTTTCTCTTAATCCTCGTCCTGGCGACCATGGCCTGCGGGTTTAGCGTCAATATCCCGTCCGCGCCGACGCCGGGGCCCGAAGTCACCGATGAGATAGCGGTAGCAGTTCCGGAGCCCGCAGCGAGCGAAGACGAAGTGTCCGCTGAGACGCGCTTGAAGATTTCATTCGGAGCCGGGGAATTGGCCCTGTCATCCGGTGCGGGTGATATGCTTGTCGAGGGCACAGCCACGTATGACGTCCCCAACTTCAAGCCTGAAATCAAGGTCGAAGGCAATACTGTCGAGATCAAACAAGGTGAATTCAGGTCGCTAAATGTGGGCGATTTCAGGAACGAATGGGATTTGGAACTCGGCAAGACTCCCATGGAACTGGAAATCAACGCAGGAGCATATCAGGGGCGATATGATTTTGGCGGACTGGCGCTGACGAACCTGACCATCAAAGACGGCGCATCCGACGTGGACGTTTCTTTCTCCGCACCAAACCTGACCAAGATGTCTGTGCTCCGTTATGAGACGGGCGCTTCCAACGTCGAGCTGACTGGCCTGGCGAACGCCAACTTTTCGACCCTGATTTTCAATGGCGGCGCTGGTGATTACACTCTGGACTTTAGCGGTGAATTGAAGCAGGACGCCACCGCGCGCATCGAGGCTGGATTTGGCAATCTTATGCTGGTCATCCCCGAAGGTGTGGATGCACGCGTGACCGTAGAAGGTGGCGCGATAAACGTCAATCACAGTTCCGGCTGGGGGCAGAGCAACCGCACGTACACGCAAGATGGCTCTGGCCCGACCCTGACGATCATTGTCAAGATGGGCGCCGGAAACGTGACCATTACAGATTAACCCGTAACTGACTTCATAATGAAGCAATCCCTCTCGCTTGATGTGAGAGGGATTGCTTTTTTTGCAAAAAATGTGAATGCCCCCATCACATCAGGAAGATATTACGGACGTTTGTCCAGCGTAACCGTGAGATCTAATTGCTCTTCGCCGCGTAGCACGGTCAGCACAACCGTGTCACCCGGCGATTTGTTATTGATCAGATAGCGCAGCAGGTCATCGAAACGTGGAGTGGCTTGCCCATCGATCGCGACGATCAGGTCGCCGCCAGCGCCTAATCCTTGAATGCTTGTAGTTTGATCTCCGGCGCGGATACCCGCTCTATCAGCCGGGCCATTGGGTGTGACGCCAGTTACGTAAGCGCCAGTGAAGGATTTCAGTCCCAGCGCCTCGATTTGAGGTAGGCTGAGTTCGTCAAGGGACGAGATTCCCAGATAAGGATAATCGTATTTGCCTTCGGCAATCAACACAGGCGTTACGCGTTTGACGATATTGATCGCAATCGCGAAGCCGATCCCGGAATTGACTGGCTCGCCCGTGCCGGTGAAATTGGTGGTGCGGATGGCGCGGTTGACGCCGATCACCTCGCCATTCAGGTTGAAGAGCGGGCCGCCCGAGTTTCCGGGGTTGATGGCCGCATCGGTCTGGATGATGTCGCCGGCAGTGAAGAATCCGCCGCTGGGCGCATCGCGCTGTGAGTCGAGCGTACGTCCCAGCGCAGAGATGACACCGGTGGTCATGGTGCCGCTCAAACCAAAGGGATTGCCTATTGCAATAACCGTTTGCCCGACCTGGAGAGAATTCGAATCGCCTTGGGGCAACGGGTGCAGTTCGGAAGCAGGCGCATTCACTTTAACGACGGCCAGGTCTGAGTCCAGGTCCGTACCGATAACCGTTCCGTAGATTTTGTATCCGGATGTGAAATCAACTTCTACTTGATTTGCGCCTTCGACTACATGGTAGTTCGTGAGGATGTGACCCTGGTCATCGTAGACGAAGCCGGAGCCCAGGCTGCCGCCCTCGTTGCCAACAACTTGCAGGGACACGATACCCGGCAGGACCCTTTCATACAAGCTGACTAACGCTTCTTGCTGCCCGGCTGTATCGATGGTTACTGGAACTTGCACTGCGACCATTGGTGTAGGCAGGGGCAGGCTGGGCGCTGCTGGCGCGGCAGGGGCAGTACCCGGAATCTGGCAGGCCAAAGCTGCCAACACCAGAATTGATAAAGTGATCCAAATACGATGTATTTTCATTATTTCTCCTTGCTGACTTACGGATAAAGAAACTCTATTTAACCACAACTGTACAGTTAAAAGTATCTTTTCAAAAAGAAGGGGAATGTGGGGTGTTGTGGGCGGGCGCAGCCCGCCCACAACACCCCACGACCCCGATTTATTGATATGATACGTTTAAAATTTGATTTTAGCGGCTTCTTCCAACAATTCTCTTTGTTTAGACGACAGGTAACGTGGAATTTCTACCTTGAGACGTACAAATAGGTCGCCCTTGGTGCTGGGGCTTTTGAGATGCGGCATACCGCGCCCGGCCAGACGAAAGACCTGCTCTGGTTGCGTGCCCGCCGGGATGGTCAGTTTGACTTTACCGGCCATGGTTTCGACTTCGGCCTCCCCACCAAGAATCGCAGTGAAGACACTGACTTTTGCAGTCGTGTGCAGGTCGTTGCCTTTGCGCTCGAAACGCTCATGATCTTTCACCTGGACGACCAGGAACAGGTCCGATCCGCTCGGACCCGCGCCAGCCACACGGACCTTGGAACCGGTGCGCACACCCGGCGGGATTTTGACCTGTTTGCGTTTCCCTTCGACCTGGATCTGCAAAGTTGTTCCGTTGAAGGCATTTTCCAGGCTGATCCCTACCTCTTGCTGGAAAGCGGGGGCGCCCCGTGACGTTGCTCTGCCCGCTCCCATGCCACCGCCAAAGATAGTGCGGAAGAATTCAGAGAACAGCCCGCCCTCGCCACCAAACAAGTCATTCAGGTCACCATATTCGACTCGTGTACCGCCGGGCGCTCCGCTAGCCCACTGGCCCCAGTCAAAGCCGCCGCTGGGCGCTCCACGCCGCTGCCAACTGGAATAGGCGCTGCCCACGCGGTCGTAGTGCGCACGTTTTTGCAAGTCACTAAGAACCTGATAGGCCTCGTTGAGTTCCTTAAAGCGTTCTTCGGCCTGCTTATCATCGGGATTGCGGTCCGGATGATATTGCATGGCCAGTTTGCGATATGCCTTGCGGATTTCTTCCGCGTTGGCGTTTCGCGATACGCCCAGGATCTGATAATAGTCCTTATAGTCCATTTGTTATTATTCTATGCCTTAACATAGCAGAGTTACAAGCCCACAGAAGCGGGTCTAATGTAACTCTAACCGTATCTTCATGTTTTCCAGTATACTACCCGGACATTTATCTTAGGATTTGCGCAGTCCGCGAAAGGATGCCGCCTTATTTCCGGGCTTCTCCTATTCATCTGCGTAACTCCTGATTTCAGAAAGTGGCAGGATACGGACAATGAAATCTATTTGTGTTTTCTGCGGATCAGCGGACGCGCTCTCCCCGGACTATTTGGCTGCTGCCCGTCAAATGGGGCAAGTTCTGGCCGGACGCAAACTCCGTTTAATCTATGGCGGCGGCAAGACCGGCCTGATGGGCGCGGTCGCTGACGGCGCACTGGAAGCAGGCGGCGAAGTGATCGGCGTCATCATCCCTAGCATGAACACCCCCGCGCTGGCATATAAAAACCTGACACGCATGGATGTTGTTCCGGATATGCACGCCCGCAAAGCCCGCATGCACGAACTGGCAGACGCTTATATTGCCTTACCCGGCGGCTTTGGCACCTTCGACGAGTTGTTCGAAACCATCACCTGGGCGCAGACCGGAGCGCACGAAAAGCCGGTCGGTTTGTTGAACGTAAAAAACTATTACGCCCCCTTGCTGGTCGCTTTGGAACATGCGGTACAGGAAGG
>CAZLOC010000134.1:0-9541 GCA_964560935.1 uncultured Anaerolineaceae bacterium
CAGAAATAAATCAAGTCATTAAATCTCAAGATAGAATACTTGCATTTCGACAACTGTATCAGGAAAAACTGCATCAATATGCAAAGTTTGTGCGTTATTTTGAAATGCGTGATCATCGGGATAGAGTTATTTATTATCTGTTTTTTGCTAGCAACCATCCTCTTGGGCACGTCAGAATGAAAGAGGCTTTTTGGAAAGTAGACAACCAAAGTGGATTTAAATTCTCTGACCGCACAGACCCCAATCAACTTGTATTATTTGAGGTGAATCCTTCTATAGAATTAGCAAAGGATTTGAAGAACCAATTTATGGGAAAAACTCAATTGTCTGAAGATGTTATCGTATATATCGAAAATGAAACAGCTTATATTTCTTCACATGCCAAGAGTGCACTGAAACACTTAGAAAATGCTAATGAAATATCGGTAGAATCCTTAAAATCCGATGGAACAAAGCGAAGGAAAAACTCATTTCCTATTGGAGTAATCATCCATTTTTAATGTTTTTATAGAACATTTGCACTATAATCATGATAGACTTATAATTCTCTGGAGGAGAAAATGGCTCGCTCAGGTATTGAGTGGACAGAATCCACTTGGAATCCACTTACTGGTTGTACAAAAATAAGTCCTGGCTGTAAATATTGTTACGCAGAGCGTATGGCAAAACGCTTAAAAGCAATGGGGCAGCCGAATTATGTTAATGGTTTTAACTTGACCATGCACGAGCATGTGCTCGAAAAGCCGTTGGAATGGAAATCTCCACAGGTTATCTTTGTTAATTCAATGAGCGATCTGTTTCACAAAGATGTGCCTTTCGAATTTATCCAGCGTGTTTTTGATGTAATGAATCGTGCTCATTGGCATCAATTTCAAGTTCTAACGAAACGCTCAGACCGCTTGGTAGAACTCAGTTCCGATTTAGAATGGGCAGATAATATCTGGATGGGTGTTAGTGTTGAAAATAAAGATTACGTTTACCGAATCGATGATTTAAGAAAAACGAAGGCAAAAACAAAATTCTTATCCATTGAGCCGCTTCTTGGACCATTACCAATAATGAATCTTAAGGGAATAGATTGGGTCATTGTTGGCGGTGAATCTGGTCCTGGGGCACGTCGATTGGAAAGAGAATGGGTTATTGATGTGCGAGATCAATGCCTGAAAGCAAAAGTGCCTTTCTTCTTCAAACAATGGGGTGGGGTACAAAAGAAAAAAGCAGGCAGGATGCTTGAAGGTCGAACGTGGGATGATATGCCCGCAAATATTGAATTAGTAAAAGTGTAAAATATGGTTGCATAGATGAAGGTGTAATCAGGCATCTTCATTGAATACCTTCGCTGGTATGATTGGGGGCATGATCCGCATTGAAACCCACAAAGTCATCCCAGTTCTACTATTTCTAATCGTTATTGCCGCCTTGCTCTTCCTGCCCTACTTCTCGCAGGTGGAACTGCCTGATGTGCAGATGTCCGCTTTTGGCTCGGAGACCGTCCGCGCCGAAGTGGACGAGATCATCGAAGAAGGCCAGATCGACCTGGGCGGCACCGTCCAACGCTACCAGATCGCGCGCGTGGAGGTCCTGGAGGGGGACTACGCCGGAATCCTGATGGAGATCGACTACGGCAAGCGCCAGGTGCTTTCCGGTAATGTCTATCTACAACCCGGTGACGAAATCCTGGTCACGCTCGGCAAACGCCCGGACAACGTGCTCACGGCTTACTATACCGAACATGTCCGTACCACGCCGCTGCTGTGGCTGCTGGCGGCTTTCATCGTCGCGATCCTGCTCATCAGCCGCTGGAAAGGCCTGCGCTCCCTGCTCAGCATGGCTTTCAGCCTGTACGTCATCATCAGCTACATCATCCCGCACATCCTGGCGGGCGAAGACCCGCTGCGCGTCAGTATCATCGGCGCGGTCCTCCTGCTGGCGGTCACGCTCTATCTCACCTACGGCTGGAACCTGAAGACCCATTCCGCCGTGCTGGGGATGATCTTCGTGCTGGTCATCACCGGGGCGCTGGCCTATATATTTGTCATTTTCACCCGTCTGACCGGCGCGGGCGATGAGAACGCGCTGTTTCTGATCCAGATGCTTGACTCGCGCATCAACCTGCGCGGACTGCTGCTGGGCGGCATGATCATCGGCGCGCTGGGCGTGCTGGACGACCTGGTGACCACGCAGGCCTCGGCCGTATTCGAACTCTATGGGGCGAATCCCGGACTGGGCTTGCGCGGCCTCTACAACGCTGCCATGCGCATCGGCCAGGATCATGTGGCTGCTACCGTTAACACGCTGGTCCTGGCCTACGCCGGGGCCTCGTTACCCATGCTGCTGATGTTTTCACTCGGCAGGGGAGATTATGGCTATCTGGTCAACTTCTCCTTCGTAGCTGAAGAAATCGTGCGGACCCTGGTCGGGTCGTTGGGGTTGGTCGCCGCGGTCCCGCTCACGACGGCGATTGCCGCGGGATTTGCCCTCAACCGTCAAAGGTTGGGGAAATGGGAGCAGGTTTTCGGTCCGAAAGGAAGCGGAGAAAGTCATTCTCACACGCATTAATCCTTACAATTTCGTCGGTTTTATCATGCAACCTTTTATTGTCTAGTTGCGTAAAGTAAATGCAGAAAGTTAGAGGAGTAACGTGGACGAGGAACAGACCTGGATACTCCAGGCCAAAAACGGAAGCGACGAAGCGTTTACATACATCGTTGAGACCTACCAAACTCCGGTCTACAACCTGTGTTATCGCATGCTGGGTGAGCCCGAGGCGGCTGAAGATGCCGCGCAGGAGACCTTTCTGCGCGCCTACCAGCACCTTCATCGCTATGACATCAAGCGGCCCTTTGCGACCTGGCTACTCTCGATTGCAGCCCATTATTGCATCGACCGCCTCAGACGACGCAAGTTACCCGTCTTCTCGGTGGATGAGGACGAAGAGTCCACGTACGAGATACCGGACGCTAAAGCGCTCCATCCTGAAGCTGAAACGGTACACGGAGAACAACGGGAACAAATCCATGCGATGGTGGGTTCCCTGGACTCGACCGATCGGGCCGCGATCGTCATGCGTTATTGGTATGACTTTTCTGAGATAGAGATTGCAGATGCGCTCAATTTGACCGTCAGCGCGGTGAAAAGCCGCCTGCACCGGGCGCGCAAGCAACTCGGCAAACTCTGGCAAGAATCTTCCACACCCGCACATGTGGAAAGGAGCCCCTATGAAACACCGGCCTTTTGAGGACTGGCTGCTGGATGACCAACCTCTCGATCCCGCACAGAAACGCGAACTCGATTCGCACCTGCGCGCCTGCGAAGTTTGCAGCGCGATTGCCGAATCGAATCTGGCGCTACGCTCCGCACGCGTAATTGCGCCCGCGCCGGGCTTTTCTGTCCGCTGGCAGGAGCGCCTGGTCCTGGCGCGCCGCGCACAGCACCGGCGCACCCTGTTGGGAACCCTGTTTTTCTCCCTGGGTGGGCTGATCCTGCTGGCTTTGCTGGCAGGCCCTCTCCTGGTTTCTTTGATCGGTTCACCCGCTGAGTGGATCTCGGCGATGGTGCACGCTGCACTGTTTATCTACACTGCGACCTTGGCTGTTACGGAAGCCGGTTCTGTGATCTTCCGTGTATTGCCCGGTTTTGTGCCCCCATTTGTCTGGTTAGTTTTGCTTTCTACCTTGAGCGGACTTGGTCTATTATGGTCCGTCTCGATCTGGCGCTTGATGCGCCGTCCGCAAGGAGTAACGTCATGAAAAATACGTTCAAAATATTAACACTCACGCTGTTGTTGGCGCTGCTGTTCCTGCCAGCCAGCGCTGTCTATGCCCGGGACACATCCAGTAATTTGCTGGATGGACGGGTCATCTTCGGCGACAATTTCACCCTGGAAAGCGGCGATACGCTGACCGGCGACCTGGTGGTCTTTGGTGGCAATGTCACGATTGAAGAGGAAGCCATTGTCCAGGGTGATATGGTGGTGATTGGCGGGAATGTCACCCTGGATGGTACGGTCAGCGGTTCTACCGTTATCGTTGGCGGTTCGACCACCATGGGCGAGACTGCTGTCGTCAAGGGTGACCTGGTCACGGTGGGCGGTTCGCTGTCGCGTGATCCGGGCTCTAAAATTGAAGGGGAAGTGGTGACCAATATCCCCGCGCCAGACATCCAAATCCCGGATGTGCCAAGCCCGCCTGGCGTGCCAGATGTGCCAAGTCCACCTTCGCCACCCAGCCCGCCAAACATCGATGTCGATTTCCCCAACCCATTTGGCAGATTCTTGCGCATGTTTGGGACCGCGATAGCAGTTTCTCTGCTCGCGATGTTAGCCAGCCTGTTCTTGCAGCCGCAGATCGAACGTGTCTCTCAGGCAATCGTTGGTCAGCCGGTCATCGCTGGCAGCTTTGGCTTGCTAACGGGGGTGATGGCTCCGGTTGTCCTGGTGATTTTGGCGGTGACAATCATCCTGATTCCGGTTGTTTTGCTGGCGGCTGTGGTTCTGGCATTAGCCTGGCTCTTTGGTCTGATTGCGATTGGGACAGAAGTGGGTGAGCGCTTCACCCGCGCCATCAGCCAGACTTGGGCTCCCCCATTGACAGCTGGATTAGGCACCTTCTTGATGATGATTGTCGTCGGTGGCATTGGCATGATACCCTGTATCGGCTGGTTGGTGCTCTCCCTGGTGGCTTTGTTGGGCATAGGTGGTGTTGTCCTCACGCTGTTCGGTTCACGCTCGTATCCGTTTGTTGCTATACCCACTGCACTGTCTGGTGCCGACCCGGTAGGATAAAGTCTTGTCAGGGTAGCATCCTGTAAGGATAGCATCCTGCAGAGAGACCTTCCGCGCTCTCACAGCTTAGTAGTATAATGAACCTGCCTCGGCGCACCTTGCCGGGGCAGGTTTGTGTTTACTGCTTCTTGTATATTTTCCTGAACTTATATCTGGCAAATTGCCTTCTTAATTCAGGGTTGCAGTTCAAATATTTTCGCAGTACTCTGTAGGAGGAATACCTATGACTCAGAAAAAAGAAACAGTTGAAACACCGATTCACTCCAATCCATTGCCATTGGTTCAGGTCTCAGGCACACATCGCGAGATGGGACGGCAAATCGGCGAGTCGCGCCGCGAAAGCGTGCAGCGTAGTATCGAAAATGCCCGCAAGCTGTTAGAGGAATCCTATAACGAGCTTGAATTGACCTGGGATGGGGCGCTGATCCAGGCGCGGAAATACATCCCTTTTTCGCAGGAGCGTTACCCTAAGTACGTGGATGAAATTATGGGGATAGCAGAAGGGGCTAATGTTTCGTTCGATGAACTTTCCGTATTAACTGCCATGGAAGCCGTGACCACGGATGCCTTGCATCTACTGCGCTGCACCAGCATGGCTGTCAACGACGAGCGTACCGCGGATGGGCACGTGCTGGTTGCTCACAACGAAGACTGGGTGCCCGAGGACGAGGATGATGTCTTCGTCATCCATGCCAAGCCGAAGGATGAAGTTCCCTATCTGGCAATGACTTATGGTGGTTTGATCCCGAACATTGGTTTCAACGCGCATGGTATTGCCCAGTTGATCGATTCGGTGTACCCAAACGATTCACGCATCGGCATCCCGCGCCTGGTCGTGGCCCGAGCGGTCCTGGCTTCCAAAACACCCGGGGGGGCGATTAACCGTTCGCTGATCCCGCACCGAGCGGCAGGTTACAATCACCTGATCGTCCACGAAAGCGGAGAGATTTACAACGTGGAAGTGTCAGCGCGTCGCTTCGCATTCCTTTATAACGTGGATGGGTATGTCGTTCACACCAACCACTACCTTTCACAAAACATGCAGGAAATCGAGAATGACCCTGAAGAACTGATTTCTTCGCGTATCCGCTACTTCCGAGCTCTGCGGTTATTGCACCAAACGGATAATCATACAATCAAATCAATACAGGCTATCCAACGTGACCATGTCAATTATCCGAACTCAATCTGCAAACATGATCTGGGCGTCAACGACCCGCTTGACCGAGAGAAAACCGTCAATGCCCTGGTGATCGACCTGACGGCGCGGGAGATGCACATCGCCTGGGGCAATCCCTGCAAGAATGCCTACCACACCTACCATTTGGATGCGTGATAGAGCGGTCCCCTTTTCATAACGGGGCAGTTTCGATAAATTTTATGCTTCGACCAAGCTTTGTCTTGGGGCGGTCTCTTTCAATCGCAAGGTAACTAGCGAAGCTGCCAATACCAATCCGGCAGTCATCTGAAAGACAAGCGGGAACCCCCAGCTATCTGCCAGCGGGCCGGAGAGCAGCGTGCCGAGCGCTCCGGCTGAGAACATGATGCCCAGGATCAAGCCTGAAGCCAAAGCCATCCCGCCTTTGATAACGCCCTGCGCGATGACAACCACGATGCTATGCACCGAGCCCGTCAGCATGCCGGAGAGGGGCACAAGCAGGTAAAGCCAGGGTGACCAGCCCACCTGTGAAATCAAAAATAAAGGGATGCTCGCCAGCGCCAGCATCATCCCTGCCACGCGCTGTTTCCCAAACCGATCTGCCAGTTGGCCGCCGAGCACATTTCCCAGCGCCGAACCGCCCATGAACAGCCCGGCGATCAGTCCATAGATTGCGGGTTCTTGTCCCAGGTCTTTCAAATACTTTGGGATGAATGTGACCATATTTTGTTGCGCCCAGGCTTGTAGGATCGCGACAGTCGCCAGGGTGACGATGAACCCAACGTTGCGGCGGAGTTGAATGGTTGATTGCTTTTTTCCGGGCGATTGTACCGGGCGCGTGTTGCGTAGCTGCCAACCGGCGTTCAGGGCAATTGGCAGGCCCAACCCCGCCGGGATGAGCAACCCGAACAGCCCAAACCGGTCTAGGAGCGGCCCGGCGATGATCGGTCCCAAGAAGAGTCCCGTCTGGCCGAACATGAAGAAAAACGAAGCCGCAGTCGTCTCACGGCCTGCGTAGTGCGTGCGGCCTCGCAGCGTAGCCAGCATGGCTCCCGCCGGGTGCAACGCCGCCGAACCCAGGCTGGCGATCACCAAAAAGGCCAGGGATTCGGTGCCCGGCAGGAACATTGCCAGCATGAAGAAAACCATCATCCACATCAGACCGCCAGTGGCCAGCCAGCGTGGTCCGAAACGGTCTGACAGCCAGCCGAAGACGGGTTGGGTGATCGAGGATGTCCATACGTACAGTGTGGAAACCAGGGCGATGTTTGCGTTTGTCAGGCCGAGCGGGCCGCTTAAGTAGGCCAGCAGCACCGGGCGACTGCCGTTGAGCAGGTCAACCATTAAGTGCCCTAGTGCGATAGACGAGAAGAGTGTATCGAAGAGAAGGGGCATAGATTATTTGTATAGTTTGTTGTTCAAGATATATTCGTAAACGGATGGGGATAAGTAGTACCGGAATGGCAGCTTTTCGCGGATGCGACGACGGATATCGCTCGATGAGATTTCTAGCAAGGGCGCATCCACGAACTGGACTTTGGCCTGCGTGCCCGGTACCTGCCGCTCCAAAGCTGACAAGTCCAGCGAGTCGCCGGGGCGGCGCATCACGCCGATTTCGTGGCAGGCAGACACCAGGTCCGCGGGACGGTGCCAGCGAGGCAGGTCACGCAAGGAGTCGCCGCCAATGACCAGGATAACCTCTGCGGATGGGTAGCAGTCCGCAAGTCTTCGCATCGTATCCAGCGTATAATACGGGCCGGAGGAATCGATTTCAATGTGCGAGAGTTCGAAGTCGGGATTGTCAGCGACGACAAGTTGCAGCATGGACAGGCGCTGATCCAGCGATGTGATGTCATCAGCGCGTTTGAGCGGCGAGACCGGGGTAAGCACCCAGAGCAGGCGCTCCAGGTTTAATTGCTGGCGGGCCTCGGCCGCCAGGATCAGATGGCCGATGTGGGGAGGGTCGAAGGTGCCGCCGAAGACGCCTATTCTTTTAAGGGACATGGGCGAAGTATATCTCAATCTAACTTGATTCGTCATTCTGCCTGCACCACTGTTCGCCCCGCCGCAGTTCGGTGGGTCGCTGCGCAAAGACGTAATGCGCAGTACATGTAAGCCTTGAAAAGGCGAAGCCCGCCCTCCCGAAGGACATCGGGAGGATGACATACTACGACGTTGATTGAAATTTGCAGAGATGTTTCATTGTATAATTTCATTACCAAGCATAGTGAGGAGCCAATGAGCGAACAGTTATTTTTCAACGGCATCAATGCCACAACAGGAGAACCGCTCCTTCCGTCAATAACGAGCGATTTACTGGCCAGCATTATCACCAGGGAAGAGCGCAATGTGGATCAGGAAAAGGAACTGGCTATTTGGTGGGAGCAGTATGCCAGTCCCAACGCGCCCCAGCATCTACGCGCCGTGGAAGGCACGGACTATAAAGATCTCTCTTCGGCAGGTTGGGGTGTTATCTTCCCTTATGATGTAGACGATGAAATTGTGGATGCCTTGCGGCCATTATTGGACTGGCGCAAGTCACAGGCCGGGGAACGTTACCGGGAGTACCGTGGCCCGGATGGCTATCGTTACAAGCCGGAAGAGGGTATGTTCGAATCCAAGAACGACTGGCTGACCCGTCACGGCATGGGGCCCGGACCGGCTGACCCGGAGAAAGTCCCGTATTACCTGCTGTTGGTGGGTGACCCGGATACCATCCCGTACCGTTTCCAGACCCAGCTCGACGTGCAATATGCTGTCGGCCGTATTCATTTCGATACGCCAGAAGAGTACGCGAACTATGCCAACAGCGTGGTTTCTGCCGAGAAGAAGAAATTGGCGCTTGGCAAGCAGGCTACGTTTTTCGGTGTTGCCAATCCCGATGATCCGGCTACCAACATGAGCATCGAGCAGTTGGTGGGCCCGCTGGCAGAGACCATGCCTCAAAAAAGCGAGGGATGGAAAGTCGAAAGCGTGTTGAAGGACCAGGCCACCAAAGCCAATCTGGCAGGCTTGTTGGGTGCTAAAAAGGCTCCGGCGTTGCTCTTCACCGCCAGCCACGGCATGGGTTTTCCCAATGGGCATGAAATGCAACTCGCCGACCAGGGCGCGCTGCTCTGCCAGGACTGGCCCGGTCCTAGGCAATGGGGGAAGCCCATCGGCAAGGATTTCTACTTCGCTGCCGACGACCTGCCGGCAGACGCAAACGTCTTTGGTATGGTGGCCTTCGTCTTTGCCTGCTATGGCGCGGGCACCCCTCAGCTGGACGAATTTGCCAGGATCGCCTTCAAACGGCGGGAGGCGGTCGCCCCTAAAAACTTCATCTCGAAGTTGTCCCAACGCTTGCTCGGACATCCCAAAGGCGGCGCGCTGGCTTTCATCGGCCACGTCGAGCGCGCCTGGGGATATTCCTTCTCCTGGGGCAAAGCAGGCGCGCAACTGGCCGTCTTCGAGAGCGCCCTCAAGCGTCTGATGGATGGTTACCCGGTCGGCTATGCCTTCGAGTATTTCAACGAGCGCTACGCCGAGCTCTCATCTGACTTGAGCGTTACGCTGGAAGAAATGGAGTTCGGCAAACGCGTGGAAGCCATGGAACTGGC